>NZ_JAUBUJ010000038.1:0-71025 GCF_036705405.1 Microcoleus sp. B13-B6 | reverse complement strand
GGGTCATTTTTTAACGTTATATGCTTGCTATGTAAGCATTATAACCTATTTTTATCGTATTTTATGTTTAAGTCCCGCTAACCAGTAACCACTAACTATTACCCATGCCCGATGCCCGATGCCCATGCCAGAGGCATCTGACCCTAGAAAAGCGATCGCCCTTGATTTTTCTAAAAGAATTCAAGGGCGATCGCTAATAATCAAAGTATTTATCTCACATCAGAGATTTTTGTTGCAAGCTGTTTTTTTGCCTGAACAGCTTGTTTAACGGAGAGGGAGGGATTCGAACCCTCGTTAAGTTGCCCTAAACACACTTTCCAGGCGTGCGCCTTCAACCGCTCGGCCACCTCTCCAGGGCTAAATTCATTCATTTAGCCACAGCTAAACTATCTTAGCAGAACAAATCTGATTTGGGAAGGGGTAACGGCATAAATTTACTGTTTAATGTGGGTAGGGTGTCAAACGAGCGGGCTTGGATTCTCCTAGCTGTGTCGCAAACCCCTTCATCTAAAGGAGTTTGCCCGCCAAACCCCAATCTAAAATCTAAAATCTAAAATCTAAAATTCCATGACTCACTCTTACACAATTAAAATTCATAACAGACAGACAGGCGATCGCCACACCGTGCGAGTACCCGAAGACCGCTACATCCTGCAAAGCGCCGAAAACCAAGGAGTAGAATTGCCATTTTCCTGCCGCAACGGCGCTTGTACCGCCTGTGCGGTGCGCGTCAAGTCGGGAGAACTGCACCAGCCAGAAGCAATGGGGCTTTCGGTGGAACTGCAAAAAGAAGGTTATGCCCTGCTGTGCGTCAGCTATCCCCGTTCCAACATCGAGGTAGAGACGCAAGACGAAGACGAAGTGTACGAACTGCAATTCGGTCGTTACTTCGGCAAAGGAAAAGTTAGAGCCGGTTTGCCGTTGGATGAAGAATAAGGCAATTTGATAAATTATCAACTACCAATTATCCATGCTTTATCGATTATGTGCGATCGCCCTTTGTCTGTTGTTAGCTAGCTGCCAAAAACCCGAAATGCCCCAAGGTACGATCGCCAAAGTAGAAAGGGCCATCAGCGGCCAAACAATCGAAGTTATCAGTACAGCCGACAAAATAGCCTTATTAGAACAAATCAGGCTGATTGGTATTGATGCGCCGGATTTAAAACAGCAGCCTTGGGGAGAAGCAGCCAAACAAAGACTAGAACAGCTAACTGGGGGAAAACAGGTATTGTTAGAATCAGACATCGAAGAGAAAGATCGGTTCGATCGCAAACTAGCCTACTTGTGGCAAGATAAAATTTTGCTCAACGAACTGCTAGTCAAAGAAGGTTATGCCCTGGCCTCAGCGCGATCGCCCAACACCAAATACCAGCAGCGACTCGTGAACGCTCAAGAATGGGCGAGACTCATGGGTAAAGGCCTGTGGAATCCAGAACGAGCTTTGCGCCAAACTCCTGCAGAATTCCGCCAGCAAAATCGGAAATAGTCAATCGATTTTAGATTTTAGATTTTAGATTTTAGATTGAAGCATTGACCCCACCGATAAATACGTTCGGCAAGTTTCATCGGGTACAGGTTTTTATTTCTGGACGGATGAATCACGTGGCGGGTATCGTGGATGCTTTCGGTCAGTTGGGAATTGTTGACAACTGACAACTGACAACTAACAACTAACAACTGACAACTGACAACTGACAACTGACAACTAACAACTAACAAATGACTGACAATCAACTGCAAAACTTCTTAGAAATAGCCACCGAAGCAGCCCTAGCCGCCGGTTCCGTCCTGCAATCTTTCTGCGGAAAATTAGAAAAAATTCAAGAAAAAGGCCGATCGGGCGATTTAGTCACAGAAGCCGACAAAGCCTCAGAAGTCGTCATCTTAGAAATTCTGGGCCGCCACGTACCCGACCACGCCATCCTCGCCGAAGAATCCGGCAAATTAGGGGATGCTAGCAGCAAATACCTGTGGGCGATCGACCCTTTGGACGGCACAACAAATTATGCTCACCAATATCCTTTTTGGGCCGTGTCGATCGGACTTTTAATCGACGGTATACCACAAATTGGAGTAATTTACGACCCCTTTCATAATGAATTGTTTCGGGCAGGCAAAGGATTGGGAGCAACCTGCAACCGATCGCCGATCGAAGTTTCCCAAATCTCAGAATTGAGAACCAGCTTGCTAGTCACTGGCTTTGCATACGATCGGCGCGAAACAGCAGACAATAATTATGCCGAATTCTGTCACCTCACCCACCTCACCCAAGGCGTGCGGCGCAGCGGTTCCGCATCCCTAGACCTCGCACACCTCGCGATGGGGCGATCGGACGGATACTGGGAACGGGGACTCGCCCCTTGGGACGTAGCAGCAGGTGTAGTCATAGTCTCCGAAGCCGGAGGTCAAATTACAGCTTATGACGGCAGTGCCTTTGAGATGAACTCGGGTCGGATTTTGGCCACAAACGGCAAAATACACGCCGAACTCAGTGGCGCACTGCTAGCAGTTCCTCCGTTATCTTCCTGGGGGTAATCTACCCGCAGCAAGAGATCGGGGGTAGTACGGGGGTCAGAACCCCTTGACTCAAGCTACATTAAAGAATAGTGAAAAGCCAGGAAAGGAAGAGTAAAAGTTATGTCTTTTGAAATGACAAAAGGGCTGTTCAAGTACGACTTTACAGATCAGCACGCAATTTTGGGAATTCCCTTAGACGCCGAGTTTAACGACATCCGCAAGCGCTACATGAAAATCGCCCGCCGGTTGCATTCGGATACTTGCTCTTTTGAAAGCCAAGCCGATAAAGATTGGGCTAACCAATTTTTGTCAAAAGTAGTCAATCCGGCTTACAACAAATTTTCCAAGGAAAGCGATCGCAAAGAATACACGCTACTCTTAGCAGCCATCGCCAAGCGCGTCGTTAAAGAACAGGCAAAAATGCAAATTGAAAGCGCAGCAGCCAAACAGTTAGCTACCGCTCAAAATTGGGAAGAAGCTTACAAAACAGCAGTTAGCAAACTCGCTCTCAAGCAGTACGAATCAGTTAAGGAAACGCAAGAGGCGATCGATCAAATTAGCGAACTCAACATGGTTTACCTGCTGCGAAAAGAGCGCATGGGTGGTGGTGCGGTTGCACCCGGTTCATCCATAAAAGATGGAACCCCAATAAAAGATGCAACCCCAACCCCAACTCCAACTCCAACTCCAACCCCAACCACAACCACAACCACAACTGCGGCAAAAGACTCGCCGGCCGAAGCCTATTGCCGCCGAGCTCAAGGATTCATGGACAGCAAAAGTTACGCCAAAGCAATTTTAGAGTTGAAAGAAGGCCTGAAGCGCGATCCGAAACACAGCAAGACCCACGCTTTGTCAGCAATGTGTTACCTTGAACAAAATCAAGCCACAATGGCGAAACTTGAGATGAACAAAGCTTTGGCATCAAATCCTGAAGAACCAACGGCTTTGGAGGTTAAGAAAAAGCTGGAACAAGCTGCAGCAAAAGCCAAAAAAGGTGACGAGAAACCAGGATTTTTTGCAAGTTTGTTTGGCGGTAAGAAGAAGTGAGAAGTTGTGAGTTGTGAGTCTTGAATATTTAGAAACGGGTGAACTGCTCAGCAGTGGAGTGAGGTAGCTCAAAAAAATCAAGACTTGGTGATATCAACGCCGGTGACATCGGAATTATACCATCAGTGCGATCGTCCCGCGACCGCGGATGCTCCAGAAAGAACGGGACGATCGCACTGACGGGGAAAATGATAATTGCGATGCAAACGAAAACGCTATCACGCCTTAATTTGTTAAAGTTGAAGATTAAGCTTGCCTCCTTCGACTTTAACACCGTCCCCTAAAGCTAAGCTTCTAAGGCCAATCTAAAATCTAAAATCTCAAATCTAAAATTGAGATGACACCGTGAACAAACCAGGCGTTCAACGGAGTACCGTTAGTACGCAGGCTTCGTATTTCCTTTTTTGCAAAGGCTTTTTATAGTGAGGTAGTTCCACCCCCACTTACTAACACAGTACCAGAGTATTTCCAGACTATCAATGGGTATAAAGAAATAATTGTCGGCTTCCGTCCGCGACATCCGACGCTTCTTTCCATCACGCTCGGTAATTCCCAACGGGGTAATTCGCGCAGCGCTCAGATTAATCCCCTCTAAATATAACGAGGGACTTCCCGGCTGGTAGTTAATTTGTTAAAGTCGAATGTTAAGCTGGCCTCCTTCGACTTTAACACCGTCCATAAAGCTAAGCTTCTAAGCCCAATCTAAAATCTAAAGTCTAAAATCTAAAATTGATATGGTTCACCAACCCCCATCCGGTGCAAGAGATTTATTGCCCCTTGACGTTGCTCAAAAAATTTCGATCGAACGGCGCTTACAGCAGGTTTTTCACCGCTGGGGCTATCACCGGATTATTACCTCTACTCTAGAAAGGCTGGAGACATTGATGGCTGGGGGCGCGATCGACCGATCGACCTTAATTCAACTGCAAGACGCCGAGGATGGAGAACTTGGTTTGCGGCCGGAATTGACAGCATCCATCGCCCGCGCGGCTGCAATGCGGATGGCGGGGACTCGCTGGCAGCCTCAGCGCCTCTACTACAACGCTAACGTGTTCCGCAAAGGCCCAGATACTGGCTCAGGCGGGCAACAGGAGTTCTATCAAGCTGGGGTAGAACTGCTCGGCGCGGGGGGGGCGGTTGCGGATGCGGAAGTGCTTCTGCTGCTGTCTGAGTGCTTGCAGAGCTTGGAAATAGATGACTGGCATTTGGTTTTGGGAGAAGCGGGTTTGACTGCAACATTGCTAGAAGCGTTTCCGCCAAACGTGCGCCAAAAAGTTCGGGGGGCGATCGCAAATCTCGATCGAATTGCCTTGGAAACTTTGCCACTGTCAACCGAATTGCGAGAAAGAGCTCTGCTGTTATTTGACTTGCGCGGCCGACCTGAAGAGGTGTTGCCAATTGTTGCCAAGCTGGATTTAGATTTGCCGCAGCAAGCCGCGTTAAATAATCTCAAATCGGCGATCGAATTGCTGCACCAATGCCAGTCAAAAATTCCCAATCTAAAATCCCACATTCACCTCGATTTGAGTTTAATTCAAACATTTGACTACTACACTGGAATTGTGTTTGAAGTTGTCAGCAGCAGCAAGACAGGACAGCGAGTTTTAGGACAAGGAGGACGCTACGACCAACTGTTGGGACTGTTCGACCCCCAAGGGCAAAATTCCCCCGGCATCGGGTTTTGTCTGAATATTGAAGATTTGCACCAAGTTTTGCTGACAGAGGGGCAGTTGCCCACGGAGACGCCAGCTAGCGACTGGTTGGTTGTGGCTCAAACTCCTGAAGCTAGTGCCGCCGCGTTTGCTTACGCTCGCAAACTCCGAGACTCTACTCACCTAGTTCGGGTAGAAATAGATTTGGAGAGTCGGGAGACAGCAGAGTCGGCGCGGGAATACGCGCGCGATCGACGAATTGCTCAAATTGCTTGGGTAAATGCCGAAGGATTGCCAACAATTGAAACGGTAAATTAGCCTAATTGGTAATTGGTAATTGGTAGTTGGTAATTGGCTAAAAATCACCCGATATGATATTATGTATCCTGCTGATTGAGATCAGGTTTTGCCAATTGCTAATTGCTAATTCCCTATCAACCTAAAATCTTTTGAGAGAGCACTATGGCACACACTATTGTTACGAATATTTGCGAGGGAATTGCTGATTGCGTCGGCGCTTGTCCGGTTGCTTGCATTCACCCTGGCCCTGGCAAAAATGTCAAGGGTACTGATTGGTTTTGGATTGATTTTGATACCTGTATTGACTGCGGTATTTGTTTGCAGGTGTGTCCTGTCGAAGGTGCGATCGTTCCAGATGAGCGGCCCCAGTTGCAGCAAACTCCGACTTGATTGAATTAACTGTTTTTCCCCTTCTCTTCTCTTCCTTTGTGTCATAAGCGTCTTCGCGGTTCGTTAAATTTATATAGGAACTTTTTTAACGAACCGCAGAGGCCGCAGAGGACACAGAGAAGAAGTTGAGAAAGAAGGAAAAAATCTAACGTTGAGATATCTTAAGTGCAGGTAATTAATTATGCTACTTTTAGATCCAAAAACTCTCGCTCCAGCGACTGAACAGCGCATAATTCTATATGATGTGACTTGGGAGCAATACGAGCAACTTTCTGATATGTTTGTCGATGAATTCCCCAGGATGACGTACTTGGAAGGAACGTTAGAAATTATTATGACGACTTCGCCAGAACATGAAAGGCTTAAAACAATTATTGCCCGGTTGATAGAAACCTATGCAGTTGAAAGGCTAATTAATCTCAACGGTTACGGTAGTGCTACATTTCGCCGCGAAGCTGTGAGACGGGGTGCGGAACCAGATGAGTGTTACTGCTTGGGTACACTTGCAGAAATCCCTGATATTGCGATCGAAATTGCTCTAAGTAGCGGTGGAGTTGACAAACTAGAAGTGTATCGCGGTTTGCAAGTTCCTGAAGTCTGGTTTTGGGCTAACGATCAATTTTCTATTTACCACTTGCGGGAGTCGGGTTATGAGTTAATTTCCAGCAGTGAATTTTTGCCTGAGTTAGACTTTTCTGTATTGAGTCAATATGTAGGATATGTTAACCAAACTGAAGCTGTTATTGCTTATAGAACTGTTTTGCAAACAGCTACACCAACCTCAAATTAATAGACATCTCCAGAAAAGCCAGTATTGAACAGGCAAGATGCCTGTTCCACAATTTAAAAAAAGCCCATCGCACTTTACAATAAAATCTACAATAAAATCTCATGCAGCCGATCGCACTTTCCGACTCTCACATTTTATCCATGCGTACCCACGCCGAAAGCGCTTATCCTGAAGAATGCTGCGGTTTGTTGCTCGGTCGAGTTAGTGGCGATGTTAAAACTTTAGTGGAAGTTTGGCCGACTGAGAATGCTTGGAGTGCACAGGCCCAGGAGAATTGGCCTGAAGAAAAGGGATTGACAGAACGACGCAGATATGCTATTAAGCCCGAAGATATGTTGCGGGCGATGAAACATGGGCGCGATCGCAGTCTGGATATTATCGGTATATATCATTCTCACACGGATTCTCCCGCAGTGCCCTCAGAGTGCGATCGGACATTGGCCTGGGCCCAATACTCTTATATCATTGTGTCCGTCCGACAAGGCTGTTGGGAAGACATCCGCAGTTGGAGTCTTGACGGAGAGGGGAACTTTCAAGCAGAGGAAATTCTCGCACAGGAAGCGACTGAGATTAAGAAATAATTAGTAAAAATAACAAACAGGTAAAAATGCGAAAGATTCAGATAGGATGTAATTCAAAATCTGCGCTACACACAATATCATGCTAAATCCTAATCTGGAGGAGATCCAGCTCAACAAACAAGAATACGAACGCTACTCTCGCCACCTGATCCTGCCAGAAGTGGGATTGGATGGGCAGAAGCGTCTCAAAGCTGCCAGTGTGCTCTGCATCGGTACGGGAGGCCTCGGTTCGCCGCTGCTGCTGTATTTAGCAGCCGCCGGTGTTGGCCGCATTGGGATTGTAGACTTTGATGTTGTAGACCATTCTAATTTGCAGCGGCAAGTAATTCACGGCACTTCTTGGGTTGGGAAACCGAAGATTGAGTCGGCTAAAAATCGGATTTTAGAAATTAATCCTTTTTGTCAAGTTGATTTGTACGAAACTCGCGTTAGTTCGGAAAATGCGATCGACATTGCGACTCCTTACGATATCATTATCGACGGTACGGACAATTTCCCGACTCGCTATTTGATGAACGACGTTTGCGTGCTTTTAAACAAGCCCAACGTCTACGGTTCCATCTTCCGATTTGAAGGACAAGCAACAGTTTTCAACTACGAAGGCGGCCCGAATTACCGCGATTTGTACCCGGAACCCCCGCCTCCTGGCATGGTTCCTTCTTGTGCAGAAGGCGGCGTTTTAGGCGTATTGCCTGGAGTAGTTGGCTGCATTCAAGCAACGGAAGCTATCAAAATTATCTTGGGTCAAGGCACTACTTTGAGCGGCCGATTGTTGCTTTACAATGCCTTAGATATGACATTCCGGCAATTGAAATTGCGGCCGAATCCAGTGCGCCCGGTAATTGAAAAGTTAATCGATTACGAAGAATTCTGCGGCTTTAGTAAAGTACCAGCAGAGCAACCGCAAATTCCTGAGATGACTGTCAAAGAACTTAAGGAGTTAATCGACAGCGGTGCGAAGGATTTTGTCTTGTTGGATGTTCGGAATCCCAATGAGTATCAAATTTGTCAAATTCCTGGGTCGGTTTTGGTTCCTTTGCCGGATATCGAACAGGGCGCAGGTGTCGCTAAGGTCAAGGAATTGGTGAACGGCCACCGCTTGATTGCACACTGCAAAATGGGCGGGCGTTCTGCGAAGGCTTTGGGGATTTTGAAGGAAGCTGGAATTGAGGGGATTAATGTTAAGGGCGGAATTACTGCTTGGAGTGAAGAAGTAGACCCGTCTGTACCTCAATATTAAGGCTAATCTTTTTCTGGGGCGGGCGATTTGCCCGCCCAGAACGGCGATTATGACGGCGGGAACTGTTTATTTCTAGTTAGTAGATTCTTGAACTTACCTAGTAGATTCTTGGAATTGGCACTCAACATAACCACACCCCAAACCACTACCCCCGCACCGATACTAATCAACAATACCAACGCAAAAGAATTAATTCCCCCCTTCAGGAAAGGCAAAGGCAAAGCAACAATTTGATTCGGAGGGTCTTGTTTAATTAAATAAGGAGCACTTCCAGCCACCACCCCGGCTACTCCCAAACCAAAGCCGACAGCTTGAATCGTGACCTCTAGTTTGGCATCCCGATAAGCTTCTTCGATCGCCACAATAGCTCTAATTGCCTCGGTTGCTTGGTCTAGCAAGCCGGAACCGTGTTTGAAATAGCCTAAATCTGCTTGAATCTGCCTTTGAAACTGCGGGCAAGTTTCTTTGCTGAATGTTTCGAGGAAACTTAAATTGGCATCACTATCATTGTACTTTTTAGCTGCTTTGATGTCAAGACTTATTTGATTTAATTTATCCTGGTAATTTTGGGCGTTAATTGCGATCGTATTTTGGCGAAACTCCAAATCAATCAGCATTCGGGCATACTTCACAGCCCGAGGCGGCATCTCAATCATCTGAGTTTCCAGATATTGTAATTCCTCCTCCTTTAAACCCGCACCTTTCGATTGCTTCTGCTGAGCTTTATCTCGCTGCAAATACTTAAAAGTCTTGTCAATATCCAGTTCAATTTGCTTGTATTCCTCGCGAGTCACGGCGTAAAGCTTGCGGCTGTCGTGATAAGCGCGAAGAATCTTATTTCGGTACAAAAACAAATCCATAAAATCGCTGTACCGCGTCTCATCCCAGATTTCATCAGTTGTCGGGCTGTTAAAAAACCAGATAATAACGTGACAGTAACTATCGGGCTGACTCGGATTACCATACTCCAAAATCGGACTGCCGAATAACTCGCCTTGACGGTAAAAATCCGGCATATTTTGACCGGCAATCAACTTTTCCAGGCACTGTTTGCCTAAAGCTTGGAGAAACTGGGAATCTGCCCGCGCCGCCTGATTTTGTTCGACACTCAGCCAAGCTGTAAGCAGCAGAGTTTGCCCGAAATAACTCTCCACGAAATCCGGCAGCAAGCAGTTATCGCGATTAAATTCCTTGAAGATGCTAACATCGACAGGAGGTGTTTTAATGCTGTTAACTTTTTCAGGAACAAAAATTTTTAAACCCAGGGCATAGCTGTCATCAATTCGCAGCGGTTGGGCAAAGCCTTTGACAGGAATTTGCTGATTTTCAACCGAAATCTCCTTATCAAAGGGTAGAGAATTGCGGTTGCCAACACGTTGTTTATTAATCAGGTTGACTCGGAAGCCGACAGGTTCCTCTTTTTTGTGGAAATAGCTGTCATTAAATTTTGTACTGACTGCTAATTTAGTTTGCAAAATATCATCGCACTTCTGCCACAAACTGGCGGATTCCACAGGGGAATTTGACTCTGATTCTATGGCTTGGCAGAGGTGAAAGGCAAATAAATAGACGTTGGGGGCATAGATTTTGCTAGTTGGAGTCATTGCTGGTATCTGATTGATTATTTGCTGCGATTTCTTGAAGTTTTTTGTAGCTATCTTCAATGCTTGTACGCAGAGTCTGAGTGATATTGGTTAGCGGCGGTGTTGTACTTGGGGTGGGTTCGCCCGCATCGTCGAAATCTTTTTTGTTTTTGGCGGCAGCAATTTTTAATTCCTCTCCCAATTGATGACGGGCGCACCACTTGCTGATAGCCATAGCAATAGGAAACAATTGATCGTCTGCGAATTCTCCCATTTCTGTTTTTAATTCTGGTAAATCTTGCCATGCTGTCGGCCGGAAAATACTCTGATTTTCGTGCAGCCATTGGAGAAAAGCATTGATAATTTTGTCAGGTTCCATAGTAATTCCTCCGGTAATTAAACACAATAGATTCGTAGGGGCGGGTTCACCAACCATAATGGCCTGAAACAAACAATCTCGAAAACCCGCCCCAACCCAACGAACAATTACAATTTACATTTTAACATTTGATGCAAATTTTGGGTTGGTGCAGGTTGTCTGTGGGGTGGGGCGGGTTTATTTAGATGGTTGGTTATCGTTATATATGGTTGGCGAACCCGCCCCTACAAGATTATGTTTTTACACCTAACTTAATATCCCGTCGCACAGAAAGCCGCCCAATATTTCGGGTCGCGGAACGGCTGTTTCTCACTCGAACACACTAACCATAATTCCACACTTTCGCTCGATTTTTCATCTAAATTTAACAATCCTACCCAAACTCGAAAATCCTCCATACTCACCCCGCGCATCCAGTTTTGCGCCGCATTCAAAGCGAGGGCTACTGAATCTGCATCGGGCAATTCCTGATAAAATTTAATCATCAAAATTGCTGTGGCAAAATCATCGACAGCCCACAGACTGCTGACAACATTCATGCTACCCGCATACAAAAAACCGCTGGGTAAACCAATGTATTCATCCGTCATTGCGGTTGAGGTGGTTAGCCCGGTTTCGCAGGCGGAAAGTGTCACGAGACTGCACTGCGGTAACTGCAAATCGGCAAAGATTTCTCGCAGGGTGAGGCATTTTTCTGGGATGGCTTTTCTGCCGCTGCGTAGGGTGACATAGCGCTGTTTTTCATCGGGCTGATTTGACTCTGGGGGCGGGGGTTCGGGCGGGCACGGGGGCACCGCCCCTACGGATTTGGGGGGTAATGGTTCCAGGGAATCGGCTAAGACTAGGGATGATTGTAGTGGATAGTCGAAGTCGAATACGCCGTGACAGGAAAAGTGCAGGTAGTTGGCGTTTGAGAGGTTTTCTCGGTTATCGTTGAGGGCGGTTTTTGTGGCTTGTTTTTTGAGTAAAATTTGATGCGGATTGAATCTGGTTTTGATGGTTTCTACCTCCATGTCGGCGTTGAATAAGTCTTCGGTGGGATTCTGGAGGGCGAATAGTTGTTGCTGATTTGGTGGGGGGGAGTTTCTGGTGGTGATGCGATTTTTTACGAGTTGCAGCAGTTGCAAGCTGGGGGCGTATTTCACGCCTGCGGGGAAGCAGTCTAACAAGTACCTCGTAGGGGCGGTGCCCCCGTGCCCGCCCTCTGAGGTGAATTGTAGGGCGTGGAGGGGGAATAGGTGCAGGTAGCGGTGGGGTACTAGGATTAGTCGTTTGCTGTTGGGGGGGATGTGGGCGATTATCTCGTTTAGTCGCAGGATTTCTGAGAGTTTTTGGAGTTTTTGGGATAGGGTGTTTTGCCAGGTTTTGTTGGTGTTTTTGTTGCGGTATTCGTCGAGATAGTTGTTTTTCCAGGTTTCTAATTCGCCTATTTCGGTTGTGGTATATGTGACTGGTTTTATGCTGTCGCGGGTGATGATGAAGGCGACACCACCCGTAGGGGCGGTGCCCCCGTGCCCGCCCTCTAGGGAGTTAGAATTGCCGATGTACCATTCTATGATTGCTGTTTCGGTGTCTAAGGTTTGTTGGAATTTGGTGATGTCGATGGGTTCGACTTTTTGAGTTAGGGAGAATTCTGGTTCTCGCTGTTTTATTTGTTCTAGCAGTTGTGTTAGTTGCTGCAAGGTTGTTTCTAATTTGGCTTTTTGTTGTTGGAAATATTCGGGGCTGAGGCTGCGGGTTTGGGTTGTGCGTTGTGAGGGAGAGGGCGGGCACGGGGGCACCGCCCCTACAACGGGGGGGGGAAAGAGGGGGAGGAGATGGGGTTTCTGTTTCTAGGAATTGTTGGGAGGCGGCGATTTGGCGGCGCAGGTTTTGGAGTTGCTGTTTCTCGGTTTCGGTGGCTGTTTTGGGGTAGATTTCGCTGTTGGTGAAGAGTTCGACTAGGTAGCGGGATTTGCTGCGTTCGATTGTTTGCAGGGCTTTGTCATATTGTTGGTGATTGATGCAGGATTGCATCATTTTTTCGTAGACGTTGAGGTTCTCTTCGATGATTTCTCGTTTGCGGTTTTCGGAGGCAATCCACTCGCGGCTTTGTTCGACTGCTTCGATGGCTTTTTCGTAGCCGAAAATGGCTATTTCCCACAAACTTTCTGCAAATCCTAAATAGCCTAGATTTCGCCCTGTTTGCAGACAGTCAATTGGCAAAGCGGTGGGAGTATAAACTTCTAAAGCTGCTTGAAAAAGTTGGATCGCCCTTTCTATATTCTCACCCCGTTCTCCTTTGATTCTGTCACTGTAAGCAATTGCCAAATTATTTTGAGTCATCGCCCATTGTTCCGGAAAAGCTGCGCGGGTGTAAACTTGTAAAGCTGCTTCATAAAATGCGATCGCCCTTTCGATATTCTCACCCCGTTCTCCTTTGATTCTCTCACTGTAAGCACTTGCCAAATTATGTTGAGTCATCGCCCATTGTTGGGAAAAAGCATCGCGGGTGTAAACTTGTAAAGCAGCTTCATAAAATGTGATCGCCTTTTCGATATTCTCACCCCGTTCTCCTTTGATTCCGTCACTGTAAGCATTGGCCAAATTATTTTGAGTCATCGCCCATTGTTGCGGGAAAGCTTTGCGGGTGTAAACTTCACTAGCTGCTTCATAATATGCGATCGTCTTTTCGATATTCTTACCCCGTTCTCCTTTGATCCTGTAACTGTAAGCAACTCCCAAACAAATTTGAGTACCAGCCCATTGTTCCGGGGAAGCATGGCGGGTACGAACTTCACTAGCTGCTTCATAAAATGCAATCGCCTGTTCGATATTCTCACCCCGTTCTCCTTTAATTCTGTTACTGTAAGCAGTTGCCAAATTATTTTGAATCATCGCCCATTGTTCCGGGAAAGCAGGGCGGGTGTAAATTTCTAAGGCTGCTTCATAAAATGCGATCGCCTTTTCGATATTCTCACCCGGTTCTCCTTTGATTCTGTCACTGTAAGCATTTGCCAGATTATTTTGAATAGCTGCCCAAAATTCGGCCGAAAAATTTCGCTTAAAAATTTGCAGCCCCACCTCGTAGCCTGCAATGGCAATTTCCATATTGCTGCTTTTGCTTCCCAGCGGAAACTCTTGAATCAAGTCACTGAAGTTAAGAATATTAATAGTAATGTTTGTAGCTTGGCGAAACTCCATTTCTGCCAGAGTTTGAGTAGCCCAATCGCGCAAAACTGAGGTGAAGTTATCGTCGATTAGTTCGAGATTGTTTTGCAGGATAGCGATTTGTTCGTCCCTTGGGGAGTTGATCAGGGATTCGATCAGGTCGAAATAGGTTTGTTTTTTGCTTTTCATTGCACTACCCATGTTTGGGATATTGTACATTTTTTGCGCGGGAAAAACCAGGGATTTTTGCACAATACCTTTACCCAGATTTTGTAGGGGCGGGTTCCACCAACAATATCTAAGGAATACCAACAATCTAGATAAACCCGCCCCCCACCACCGATAACCCACATCAACCTGGAATTTGCATCGCATCGGAAAATGTAGGTTGGTATTTTTCGTTGGGTGGGGGCGGGTTTTCGAGATTGTCGATAATTGGCAATTATGGTTGGTGAAACCCGCCCCTACGGGCACCATGTACATTGTGATTTATGGTTGGGTGGGGGCGGGTTTATCAGATTGTCTATAATTGACGATTATGGTTGGTAAAACCCGCCCCTACAGTTTCCCCGAAATCACCTGATCCGAGTAATTAACCCAACCCTTCAACTAACAAATTGCGAGCACTTTCCAACGCTTCCTGCAACTTACTTGCATCGCGTCCCCCAGCTTGCGCCAAATTCGGCCGCCCGCCGCCTTTTCCGCCGCAAATTTGAGCAATTCCCCCGATAAACTTGCCAGCTTGTAATCCTTTCTTATTGACTTCAGGACTAAAAGCTGCCACCAAACTTACCTTGTCTGGTTCAGGAATTGAGGCCAAAACAACCGCAGCATTTCCTAACTTTTGCTGCAATCTTTCCGCCGCAGTTTTCAGCGCTTCTGTATCCACATCACCCAATTGAGCTACAATGATTTTGAATTCGCCGATCGCCTCCGCCGCACTCAGCAACTGGTCGGATTTCGCGATCGCCAATTCCGACTTCACAGCAGCCAAATGTTTCTGAGTATCCTTCAACTCATTCTGCAAATTAGTAATCCGGTTCGGCAATTCTTCAGGCTTCGCCTTAAATCGATCGCCCAAATCGCGCACCACCTTATCCCGCACATTCAAATAATCCAAAACAGCTTGACCGGAAACCGCTTCAATCCTGCGAGTTCCCGCCGCTACCCCCGCTTCGGAAACAATCTTAAACAGCCCGATTTCTGCGGTATTGCTGACGTGAGTTCCGCCGCACAATTCCATCGAAACGCCGGGAAAATCGATAACCCGCACCACATCGCCGTACTTCTCGCCAAACATCGCAGTCGCGCCTTTTTCTCTCGCAAGGGCGATCGGCATTTCTGCAACCTCAGCAGCGTGCGCCTCAGCAATCCAACTATTAACTAAATCCTCAATTTTCTGCAACTCTTCTGCTGTGACAGCGCGCGGAGAATTGAAATCAAACCGCAATCTCTCAGACGATACCAGCGAACCAGCTTGCGAAATCGAATCGTCCACAATTTTTCGCAAAGCTGATTGTAATAAGTGAGTTGCTGTGTGGTTAGCCTGAACTCGGCGGCGACCGCTATTGTCAATTTTCGCAGTAATACTATCGCCAACTCTCAGCGTTCCCCGTTCCACAAAGCCGAAATGCACGAAGAAATCCGATTCCTTCTTCACATCCTCAACTCTTACTAACAAACCATCACCATTATCTCCGGTTTTCAAATAACCTTTATCCCCAATTTGTCCGCCGGATTCTGCATAAAACGGCGTTTGGTTCAAAACAACTTGTACCTCGGTACCGGCGGCTGCTTCTTCCACAGATTTGCCGTCAACCAAGATAACTTCCACCTCAGCTAAACTCGACAATTCAGCATAACCGACAAACTCAGTCCCCTGGATTGTTTCAGCCAACTTATCCAAAGAACCCTGCACCGTTAAATCGATTGTTTGGCGAGCATCTTTAGCGCGAGTTTGCTGTTCCTTCATCGCCGCTTCAAAGCCGTCCAAATCCACAGTAATTCCCTGTTCCTCAGCAATTTCTTGAGTCAGTTCTAAGGGGAAACCGTAGGTATCGTAAAGAGTGAAAGCATCTTGACCGCTGATTTGTTGGTTTGCTTGCTGTTTTGTGCGATCGACAATTTCCTCCAGCAGCTTCTCTCCGCGTTCCAAAGTCTTGAGAAACTGCGCCTCTTCCCTTGCCAATTCCGCCTTAATTTGAGCTTCCCGCAGCCGCACGTTCGGATAAGCTGCTTCCGAAAGGGCGATCGCACTTTCAGCCACCCGCACCGTAAATTCGCCCTGAATTCCAATCAGTCGCCCGTGGCGCACCACCCGGCGAATCAACCGGCGCAAAATGTAACCCCGACCAACATTCGACGCGCGAATTTCGTCCGCAATCATGTGCACCACAGCCCGAATGTGATCGCCAATTACTTTCAGCGAAACCTTGACTTTTTCGTCGCTATTGTGGTAATCAATCCCGGCAATTTCCGCCGCCGATTGAATGATCGGAAAAATCAAATCTGTTTCGTAATTATTGGGGACTTTCTGGAGGATTTGCGCCATCCGTTCCAGTCCCAAGCCAGTATCAATATTTTGATTTTGCAGCGGTGTTAAATTGCCCTCTGCATCTTTATTGTACTGCATGAAAACCAGGTTGTAGAATTCAATAAACCTGCTATCATCTTCGAGGTCAATATTGTCGCCTCTTTCTGGGTGAAAATCATAGTAAATCTCCGAACACGGGCCGCAGGGGCCAGTCGGGCCGGATTGCCAGAAATTGTCATCTTCTCCCATGCGCTGAATGCGATCGCCCGGAATGCCAATTTCATCGCGCCAAATCGCAAAAGCTTCGTCATCTTCTCGGAAAACGCTAACAACCAAATTCGACGCTGGTAAACCGAAAACTTCCGTGGAAAGTTCCCACGCCCAGGCGATCGCCTGTTTCTTGAAATAATCCCCGAAACTGAAGTTACCCAACATTTCAAAAAACGTGTGGTGGCGGGCGGTGCGGCCGACGTTTTCGATATCGTTGGTGCGGATGCACTTTTGAGAAGTCGTGGCGCGCGGTGATTCGGCGGTGCGCTGTCCGAGAAATATCGGCTTGAATTGTAGCATTCCGGCGATCGTCAGCAACACCGTCGGATCTTCGGGCACCAAAGAAGCACTCGGCAATATCTTATGTCCCCGCTGAGCATAAAAGTCGAGGAAGGTTTGGCGGATTTGGCTGCCACTGAGAAACTTAGGAGAAATAGTCATGACAAGAACTGTTAAGAATGTAAAGATGTAGCAACAATAGAATTTATAGGACTTTTGCACGGGTGTCCAGAAACCGGGTTTTTCAACCAAAATACTTGCTTAAAATCCTCAATCTCGGTGAAAAAACCCGGTTTCTTTGTTCGGAGTGCGTGAGTGCTAACTTACATCTATTTGGATATTCATATCATTATACTTAGTAATGTAAAGACCTATCAAGTTTTGCAAATAGTGCTTTACTCCTCCGAAAGGCCATGCTAACTTAATAATAGACACCGGGACAGAAAGAGAAAGGAGGTCGCTATATTTAGAAAGAAAGTTCGAGGATATAGGCATGGTGTCTCCGGTCTAGATTCCGAGGCGCAGCAGAAATTAACCGAACACAACTTGGAATAGTGGCGAACTGCCGATCGAGCAGTCAAGCCAAACCGCAGTCGAGTCAGACTTATTGTGGTTGCGGATTAAAAGTAAAGCTGCATAAGTTGTAAACCCTAGTAAGTAACAGTTCTCAACCGGAAACACATCTCGTTTGTTAGAAAAAACAAAGTTCTCATATTATTGGGTCTGGTCGCTGTCGATCGGGCCCTATGAATTTTTAGAGGGCCTCGCAGGAGAAGAGGCTTCCAGGCAGGGCGGTTTCATTCTCTTGTAGGGGCAGCCCCCCGTGGCTGCCCCAATCTCTGAAACACGAGCGCAAATCGTGGATGGGGAGGGTAGGCACTCTTAGCACTACAAGAGTCAAAATCATCGTTTTCCGTAAGGGCAATCCGACCCCTACTCCCCGTGGTTGCCCCGAAACAGCCCTGGGCTTCCAGGAGCACAGAGGGGCCGAGTTCGGCTGTATAAGTGGTTTCTGCTGAAAGAAAACTTCCCTGTGAGGCGATCGGCGAGCGATCTGTGCAGCTTTTGAGTTATATTATATATAAGGGGACGTGGAGCAAGCCCACCCGCTTTTTGCCGGGACTCCAGCGCAGTGATAGGAGCCACTGTCAAGATGAGATATCATTGAGGATGTCACTCAAGACCTTAAAACCTTCCCCGCTGTGCTGTATCGCAGCAAAATCTACGCTTCTATTAGCTTGCTGCAAGCCAAGGATAGCCAACCGCCATTTTTGGTGACAAGACCAGGCTCAAAAATTTGAATCTCAGGATATTTAGAGTCAAAACTCTAAAAAATCCCATCCCCGACGCAGGGGTTAGAGTTCAAACAATAAAAGCCCGCCCACTCAAAAAAGCTAGTGCCACCCACAACGGTAGTAAATCACTAGCACAGTTCTTAAACTCACAATGTCCAGAGATTCCAGGTAAAAGTATGCCCGAAATAACTAAAGAAGAAATGCGCGAACGGCTGGGAAATATCGACCAGATCCGCGATATCATTTTTGGAGCGCAGCTTAGAGAATACGACAATCGCTTCGATAAAATAGATTCCGACTTGTCGATGATGCAGCAAGATATGCAAACTCGCATCGAACAAGTAAGAACAGTTCTTTCAGGAGAAATGAGGGCTGCAGTTGATTCGTTAGAAAAGAAAGTTAAATCGCTCACCTCAAACACCCAAGAAGAAAGCGCCGATATCCGTCAGCAAGTCGATCGCATTAACCGCAAATTCTCCAGCAGCGTGGAAGCCCTCGACGAGGCTATAGACAATCAAACCAGTTCGCTTCGCGACGAACTCTCCAAAACCAGAGATCGACTATCTGAAGAAAGCCGCACTTTGAAAACACAAGTGTTTGAAGAACTCGATCGTCGCTTTTCTATGCTCAGAGATGTTAAAGTTTCTAGAGACGACATGGCAGAAATTCTGTTTGAACTCGGCATGAGGCTCAAAGGAACAGAATTTGTACCCGAACTTAAAGGCGTTGCGGATAATAAGTTAAATACCGAATTTCTGTTGCCGGAGCGCCACCATAACGGATAATAACGCATGGCTTTACCGAAAGAAAATCCGGCTGACGAAAATGAGTTAGAGGGTTTTGTTTCTCAACCTGACGAGTCTGCTGCAGATGCAGCAACCCAGCTAGAACCCTTGCTGAATCTGTTAGTCGATCTCAAAATTATTGCGGGTTCAAACCAGCAAAATGCAGAGCCAGAAAGTGACAGCAGTGGCGACAATAATCAAGCTGGGGCCCTCGGCGGGTTGATGGATTTGTTAGGTATTTCTGAGCAAGCGCCAGAGGAAGTTGCAGCGAGTGTACCCGAAACTGGATCTGGCCAACCGGAGTCTGGCGATACGCCGCCTGTTGCAGACGAGTTCAAAAGTTTGCTGTGGGCTACTCACAAACTCAACACTTCAGAACTGGAAAAAGACTATTCCTCAGCTAAAACTATAGATGTTTCCGCGATCGCCCAGCCGGATTTGGAGGAGGAATCACAGCCTGTCGAAGAATTGTCTAACTTGACAATGAAAGATTCTCTACAGTACGTACAGGCTCAAAAATCCCACAAGTTCGATCGGCATTTACAGGATGTTTCCCCTCCCGAAACCGAGTCAAAACCCTCGGAAATTCCCCATAATCCCATAGTTTCCACAGTCTCAGATCCACCAGAAACGGGATATTTAGATACTGCGGTGGCTTCGACTCTAGAAAGCCCTAACTTACTAGAACCGCCAGCAGAAATATTAGGTCAAATTAAACAGGATTTACATGAAGCCGACACCGCGATGGAAAGGCTGCAAAATCTGATGTTCGGCTCAAAAATGTCGGATATCGAGCAAGTCAAAAATCTTCTGGCAGAAAACGATTTGCCGGGGGTGCGCCACCTGATGGCCACAATCGACGATAAATTAGGAAAATTGGAGCACCAAATCTACGAGCCCCAAGAGTTGATTGAGTTGATGCTGCCTTGGATCGCAGAAATTCTCAGCCGCAAAGTGGCCGATTCCAGGGAAGAAGTTGTTAAGGCGATCGTGCCCATTATTGACGAAGTGATTAGGGCAAAAACTCAGGAAAACAAGTCGGCAATGAGTGCGGCAATAGCTGAGTTACTTCCCGACGCACTGGCTCAACAAATCGTGAATTCCCCAGCGGATATTGCTAACGCGATCGCCCCAGAAATCGGTCTGGCAATTAAAGAGCAAATTCGCCTTGACCAAGAGTCGATCGCTCAAGCCCTCGCGCCGGAAATGGGCAAAGCGATTACAGCCCAAATAAGACTCGAACGCGACTCTATGGTGGATGCGCTCTATCCCGTAATTGGCAGTACAATTTCCCGATACATGGCAGAAGCTATCAAGACAATCAATGAAAAAGTGTCAAATGCCATCAGCGTCGAAGGATTCAAGAGAAAAATTCGCTCCAAAGTACAAGGAGTCTCCGAAGCTGAATTAATCCTCAAAGAATCAATACCCTTTACCGTCCAAGCAGCATTCTTAATTCACAAAGCATCTGGCTTGATTATTTCCGAAGTTCAAAACTCAGAAAGCTACCAGTTAGAATCAGAAATGGTAGCAGGAATGCTCACAGCTATTCGCAGCTTTGTTAACGAGTGCATCCTTGGGCCGGGAGAAGTTTCCGAACTCAATCAAATTGAATACGGCGACTCAAAAATTATGCTAGAAGTAGCTGGATATTGCTACATGGCCGTCGTGATTAAAGGAGAACCGCCACAGTCGTTCATCAACAAACTGCGGCAAACAGTTAGTAATCTCATCCTTAATTACGCTAAAGTAATTCACGAGTTTAATGGCGACCCCGGTACTATACCGGAGTCGCTGCACCCGTGTATAAAAACTTTATTCGACCCGCTACAAAAAGAAAAATCAACAAAACCCCCGATCGCCCTAGCGGCTATCAGTTTAGCCGCCCTGAGCTTAATCTTAGTACCTTGGGGGATTTATCAGTATCGCAGCAGCGTTGAGCGCCGCCTCGAAGCAAATGCCCTCGCAGCTTTAGCATCCACTCCCGAATTAGCAGTTTACCGCTTAGATGTTGCAGTTGATGGCAAAACTTTAAAGCTAACCGGAAAGTTGCCAAATCAAGAATTGCGGGCACAAGCTGCAAAAATAGCCGCATCAACTGCACCGAAATTGCAATTAGATAATAGAATTCTAGCTGTAGATGTCCCCCCAGATCCAGTTTTGACGGCGGCGGAGGTGCAGCGGATTACCGCTGTTTTGAATCAGAAAGAGGGCCTTTCTATTTCTACGCGGTATGGCGATCGTAAAGTGACTGTAGAGGGTACCGTTAGAGACGGTGCAGACGCACAGAAAATAGCTCAGTCCCTGAAGCAAATACCCGGTGTTCAATCGGTGATTAGCACAGTTAAATTAGATCCGCTGAAAATTACAACCCGCATCTACTTCCAGCAAGGAACGGCAATATTAGACTCTACACATGGAGAAATCATCGCCAGTGTCAAAAAGTTTATGGATCAATATCCTCAAAAACAGATTAAGATAATTGGACACAGCGATCGAACTGGGGAAATTTCTACAAATCAACAGTTGTCGCTGAGGCGTGCCGCAGCAGTGCGAGATGCTTTAGTGCGGCAGGGTGCTGACCCAAAGCGCCTCCAAACGGTTGGCATCCCCCATCCTCCTGCCGACGTGGAGCCCAATCAACCACGACTTTTAAGCAGATGCGTGGTATTTGAACCAATAACTAACACCATAAACAGTAAATAATTATGTCAGTTACTATATCTAAAAAAATGTGTATGATCGGCGATTTTGGCGTGGGCAAAACCAGCCTGATCCGCCGTTTTGTCGATCGGCAATTCACCGACCAATACCTCTCCACCGTGGGAGTAAAAATTTCTCGCAAAAACGTAGAATTAGAAAACGTAAAACAGCGGGAAAACGTGACTGCACAGTTGCTGATTTGGGACTTAGAAGGGCATACAAAATTCAAAGGAATAGCACCGACTTACTTGCAGGGAGCTAGTGGCGCTTTAATCGTTGCCGATGTCAGCCGATCCGAAACAGTTGAGCGAATCTCCGAACACATTCAGCTTTTTTCTTCAGTGAATCCTAAAGGGTCAATTATCGTCGCTTTAAACAAAGTAGACTTGATTGACGAGGAAAAATTGGCGCTGCTAGTGGAAATGTCCCATTCGATAGGTCAAGACAAAGTAATAGCAGTTTGCACGACATCTGCTAAAACCGGCAAAGACGTTGACGAAATTTTCTACAAACTAGCTTACACAATGGTAGAAAAAGTATGAATCCCCTGTTAAGAAAGCTGTTAGGCCCGCGACAAACACAGTATTTTCTAGTAAATCACCATTTCATCATTCAGGAAACCTCCGCCGAAGTGCAGAATTATGCCGATACTCCGGGCGACGCGATACCAGGTGCAGATGCTCGCCTGAGTTTTCCCGAACTGATTGGCATTGAAAATATCCTCATGTCTATCATTATGGGACGGCTCCCTGGTTTTGAAATCAAAGGTATCGCTCGGTTTGCCGACCCGAACCGCCCTTTATACTTTGATATGTTGGCTATCAAATATGAAGAAGAACAAGAATATGTGCCAAGTAAATTGCTAATTTTGATTGAAGATACCACCGAAAAGATGGTAATGAAGCAATCCTTGATTCAGAGGGCGAATGAAGCTAATCTTTTGGTTAGTGCCTTAGCCGCTTCTAAAGATTATATAGATAAAGTTATTCGTTCGATGGGCGATGCTTTGTTGGTGACAACAACATTAGGAAATATCAAAAGAATCAATCAATCGTCCCAATGGTTATTTGGGTATAGCGAAGCAGAATTAATCGGTCAGCCCCTGTCTTTAATATTACTAGAAGAAACCTTAATCTCCCAAGCTCGCCACCGCTATATTTTGTCTCATAAAGAGCTGCGTAGAGAACTAGAAATAGTCTGCACTACTAAAGCAGGAGAAGAAATTTGGGTAGAATTTTCCTGTTCGGCAATTCAGACAGAATTAGAGGGACTTTACGATTTAATTTATATAGGCAGGGACATCACAGAACGCAAACAACAAGAAATAGAAATTCGCCGCTCTTTGGCAAAAGAGCAAGAACTCAGACAGGTAAAATCTCGTTTTTTCTCGATGATTGCTCACGAATTTGGCAATCCTTTAAATACAATATTATTTGCTACTAAAATCCTCCAAGACTACGGCGACGAAATCACCCACGAGGAAAAACAAGAATACCTCGCACACGTTAAATCCGCATCTAAACACATGGCTCAGCTATTAGATGACGTGCGGTTGCTCAGCAGCGCCGAAGCAGGAAAACTCGAATTCTATCCCGCACCAGTTGACTTAAAACAATTTTGCAGCGAGTTAGTAGAATCAATTACAATTAGTTATGGAAAAAATCATACAATTAACTTTATTTATCAAGAATTAGTTACGCCAGCGAAAAAAGATGATAGCGACTCGCAGGAAACGCAACAGTTGCCCGCACTAGATCCAAAATTGCTGCGGCACATATTGACAAATTTGCTGTCAAATGCTGTCAAATATTCGCCCCTCGACAGCAATATTTATTTTGAATTAAATTGTCAGAATAATGAAGAAGCTATATTTAAAATTAAAGATGCAGGCATTGGCATTCCTCTCGAAGACCAGGAACAACTCTTTGAATCTTATTATCGAGCGAAAAATGTCGGAAAAATACCCGGTACAGGACTGGGTTTATCCATAGTCAAGCAGTGTGTAGATTTGCACGGAGGTCAAATCGAATTTTCCAGCGAGATAGGGTTAGGCACTACCTTTATAGTCAGAATTCCCTTTGAGAAACAGAGATAAATATAGCCTTTCTCAGTAACATGAGGTGCTCTCGCGGGCATAGGGCATAGGCCTCCCTGGGCATAGGGCATAGGCCTCCGTGGGCATACCTCACCAAGATGGAGAACCGCTATAGATTGATTTTCGATAATTCGATACACAGGGCGCATTCACTACTAAGAATCTCACATGAAAACCTTGTTAAAAAAACTGTTAGTTCCGCACCACTTGGAGTACCTAGCACTGGATCAAGACTTTTTAATCCAAGAAATCTCTCTGCAAGTGCAGCGGTTTGCCGACTGTCCCGACGAAGTAGTCGCCGGCAACGATGTTCGCATTCCCTTTCCAGAATTGGTGGGAACTGAAGAAATTTTAATCGATATTTTTGAAAAACGTTTGCCAAATTTTGAATTAAAAGCGATGACGCGACTATTAGAAAATGGTTCGCGGCTTTATTTTGATATGTATATCGTGGAGTTCACCAATGACGAGAATTATCAGAGATTAATTATATTTTTTCAAGACGTAACCGACAGGATGGCTTTAGAACAAACTCTCGTCCAAGCTACCAATGAAATGGATATTTTATTGAGTACCTTAGCTGCTACTAATAATTATGTTGAAAAAATTATTACTTCAATGGCGGAAGTTTTGTTGGTAACAACAGCATCGGGAAAAATTAAAAAAATCAATCAAGCTGCTCAAGATTTGTTCGGTTACAGCGAATCAGAATTAGTAGGGCAGCAAATAGACGCTATTGCTGCTTTTGGCTCCTCTTTGCAAGCAGTCAGCCAAGAGGAGTCTCAACAATTGCAAACTCACGTCGAAGTAATTTGCACGGCAAAAACCGGAGAAAAGCTCACAGTTTCGTTTTCCTGTACGGCGATTTCGACTGACATTAAAGGCATTTCTGGCCCTTTGCCTGCCGTTCAAGATTTCGTGTACATCGGCCGCGATGTCACAGATAGACAGCGCGCCCGCAAGCGACAAATAACTCAGTACGTCGCCACTCGCATCCTGTCGGCATCCGAAACAATCAAAAAAGCTATAGCAGCAATTCTCCCCGTAATTTGTGACAGCTTGGGATGGGATACCGTCGAACTTTGGATGCCAGAATCCGGGGAAAAACTGCTGTCAGAAACTAAGAGAATAACTGCGGTTTCCGACCCCAATTTGCTTCGGTGCGTCGCCAGTTGGACAAAACGCTCAGTTTCTATCCCCAAATTTGCCGAATTTACCGAACAAATGACTTGTGCGTTTGGCGAAGGATTGCCGGGTTTCGTTTGGGCTAGCGGTTCAGCTCAGTGGATTGCAGATGTCACAAAAAGCGACTGTTGTCTGCGCCGAGAACTTGCGGCCGAAGAAGGACTGCACGGAGCTTTTGGTTTCCCAATTGTGGGCGACTACGATCAGGATAATTCTGCAAAATATGTGTTGGGTGTGATGACTTTTTTCAGCCGCGAAGTGCAGTGTTTTGATGAAGAATTGCTCCAGACAATGGCGACAATCGGTAGCCAAATCGGTCAATTTATCAAGCGCAAGCAAGCGGAAATAGCTTTGCGGGAAAGCGAAGAACAACTGCGAGACTTATTTGAAAATGCTACTGACTTAATTCAAAGTATAGGAGCGGACGGTCATTTTTTGTATGTAAATCGGGCTTGGCGGCAAACTCTGGGCTACACCGAAGCCGAAATTGCTCAAATGACTGTTTTTGATATTATTCATCCCAACAGTTCCCAAGAGTCTCTGGATATATTCTATCAAGCTTTTACCCAAAAAACGGTAAATGAAAATACCTTGTATCCAGAATCGATTGAAGTAATATTTATCACTAAATATCACGAACAAATTTTGCTGGAAGGCAGCATAAGCTGTAAGTTTGCGGATGGTTCGCTAGTAGCGATTCGCGCTATTTTGCGAGACATTACTGCTCGAAAAATGACAGAAGACGCCCTGGCAAAATCTGTGTCCCTGCTGCAAGCAACTTTTGATTCTACTGCTGATGGTATTTTAGCTACTGACAGGAGCGGAAAAATAGTCACTTTCAATCGAGAATTTGTGGAAATGTGGGGCATACCTAACGAAGTGATGGCACTGCGAGACGACGCCACAACGATCGCCTTTGTCCTGAACCAACTCAAAGACCCCCAAGCATTTCAAGAGAGAATAGAATCGCTTGACGATCAGCCCGAAGCCGAAAGTTACGATTTGTTGGAATTTCAAGACGGCAGATTTTTTGAACGCTATTCGGAACCGCAGCGGCTGGGAGATAAAATTATCGGCAGAGTCTGGAGTTATCACGACATTACGGAACGCAAGCAAGCAGAAGATGCCCTGCGGGAAGAACAAGAAAAATCCGAAAAGCTGCTGTTAAATATCCTGCCCAAGGCAATAGCAGAACGCCTCAAGCAAAACGAAACTACTATTGCCGAATACTTTCCTGAAGTGACTGTTTTGTTCGCAGACATTGTGGGGTTTACACCTTTGTCTGCCCTCATGAATCCGATCGAGCTTGTGGAGCTCCTCAATAAGATTTTTTCAGGATTCGACCTTTTGTGCGAACAGCACGGTCTAGAGAAAATCAAGACCATCGGCGACGCATACATGGCGGTTGGAGGGCTGCCTGAACCCAGGGCAGACCACGCAGAGGCGATCGCCCAAATGGCACTAGATATGCAAGCAGAAATAGCCAGATTTAATGCTAGCCATAATAAATATTTTAGCATCCGCATCGGCATTCACAGTGGCCCGGTTGTTGCCGGAGTAATTGGCATCAAAAAGTTTATTTACGATTTGTGGGGCGACACAGTAAATATTGCTTCCCGCATGGAATCTCACGGTTTGCCTTGGCGGATTCAAGTCAGCGAAACTACTTATAAGTTATTAGAACACAAATATGTATTTCAGGAGCGGGGAACTATTCAAGTTAAAGGCAAAGGGGCCATGAAAACTTATCTGCTCATTGGCAAAATATAAGGCCGGTCATCAGTCATCAGTCATCTGGCTGATGACTACAAGTGTTGCTAAAGTTAATTAGCAATACTTTTTGACCAAGACTAATGGAACTTGCTAATTTGTCGGCCAATTTACGATCGCCCGACGAAGCTGTCGATCGCCATCCTGTGACGGTTGCGCCCTCAACTTCCATCGGCGATGCGATCGCCCTGATGCGTCGGGCGAGCAACCCTTGCCCACTGCCTAATTCACCTGCACTTCCCGACTCAAACGAAACTGTAAAAGCACCGATTAGTTGCCTCTTAGTTGTCGATGAAAATCAGCTAGTCGGACTGCTAAGTCCGGAAGATGTGCTGAACTTAGCCGCGGCAGAATACGGATTGCAAGGCATGAAAGTTGCCGACGCAATGACGCGGAATTTAATTGTCTTAAAAGAATCAGAATTTACAGATATTACTACCGCATTCAAGCTATTTTGTCAATACTCGCTCGATTGCTTGCCAATTGTAGATGAACGGGGTCAGCCAGTAGGTTTAATCAGTGAAAAAAGGATTCGCCCAGCAATGTATAGCTGGATGGAGGCACTACACCAAGAAGCGGAAAAACTCCAGGAACAATGCCAACTGTTAGAGGGCAATTGTGAACTAGAAAAAGTGAGCGATCGCCAAAATGCCGAAAATGCCATGTGGCAGAGCGAGGCGCGCTACCTGGCGATTGTGGAAGACCAAACCGAACTGATTTGCCGCTACCTCCCCAACGGTAAAATAACTTTTGTCAATCAAGCTTACTGCCGTTATTTCGGCCTGCAGCAGTTCGACTTACTCGGCAAATGCTTCATGTCGCTGCTGCCAGAAGCAGACCGAGAAATTTTTCAACAGCAATATACTTCTGTGTCTCCGGAAAACCCTATTTTTACCTGCGAACACCGAGTAATTTTGCCTAGCGGGGAAATTCGCTGGCAGCAGTGGATCGATCGGGCTATATTCAACGACAGCGGACAAATCGTCGAGTATCAAGCAGCAGGCCGGGATGTCACGGATCGCAAACAAGCAGAAATCGCTTTGCAGCAGCTCAATGCAGAGTTAGAACGGAGAGTGCAGCAGCGGACACAATGGTACGAAATGGCAGTAGCGGCCGGCAAAGTGGGGGTTTGGGACTGGAATTTGGAAACCGACGAAATCTACATTGCTCCCTCTTTGAAAGCTTTGTTGGGCTATCAAGACGCAGAGATTCCCAACCGCATGGAAAATTGGGCGTCTCATGTTCATCCCGACGATCGAGTTGCAGTCGAAGACGCAGTAAATGCTTATCTAGAAGGTGTGACAGAAATTTATGAAGTAGAACACCGGATGCTGCGTAAAGACGGCAGCACCTGCTGGATACTTGCCCGCGGCAGCGCGATCCGATCGGCGGACGGCAAGGCCTGCCGCCTGACGGGCACTGACACCGACATTACCGATCGCAAATTGACCGAAGAAAAACTCCAAAAATCCGAAGCCGAACTGGTAGCGCTGTTTAATGCCATGACGGATATCGTGCTGGTTTTCGACGCAAGCGGCCGCTACCTCAAAATCGCCCCCACGGCTCCCGAACTGCTGTACAAACCGGCTCCTGAAGTGATCGGCAAAACCCTCGCCGAAATCTTCCCAGAAGCGGAAGCTAATTTTGCCCTCGGCCACATTCGCCAAACATTGGCATCTGGGGAAACCCACAGAATTGAATACAGCATGGAAATTGGCTGCAAGTTATTTTGGTTTGATGCCAGTATTTCGCCGCTGGAGCTCGATCGGGTGATGTGGGTCGCCAGAGACATTACCGCTCGCAAACAGGCAGAAGCTGCACTGCAAAAGAGCGAGGAAAAGTTTCGCAACTTATTTGACGATGCTCCGATCGCGCTTGGTTTGGCAAGCGTGCGCGACTACCGCACGATCAAAGTGAATGAAGCTCACCGCCAGATGTTGGGCTACAGCGATTCGGAGTTGGCTACCATGACTTTTACTGAACTCACGCATCCAGAAGATTTACAAGCAGATGTGGAGCAAGTCAAGGAGTTGGTCTGCGGCAATATTTCTCGCTTCCAAAGGGAAAAACGCTTGATTAAGAAGAATGGCGAGCTGATGTGGGCAAACTTGACGGTGACGCTGATCCGCGATCGCGAGGGCATTCCTCTCTACAGCATGGGGGCGATCGAAGATATCAGTTATCGTAAGCGGGCAGAAATCGAATTTCAGCAGTTAAAAGAACGCCTGCAATTTTTGCTGGGTTCTAATCCGGCGGTAATTTTTACAGCCGCACCGACGGAGGACTTTTGTACTACTTACATCAGCGACAACGTTCAGACAATCGTTGGCTACGAGCCGCAAGAAGTGTTAGCTGATTCTAAATTTTGGTCGAGCCGAATTCACCCGGAAGATCGGCCACAATTTCTATTAAATTTTTCCGATTTGTCCGAGGAAAACAATTGCATTTGCGAGTACCGTTTTCTACACCAAGACGGAATTTACCGCTGGCTAAGGACGGAACTAAAACTATTGGTTAACAGCAGGGGTATTCCGATCGAAATTATTGGTTATGCCGCTGATATCAGCAATTCTAAATACGCCGAACTCGCTAGGGGGCAGCAGTTCGAGCAAGAACGGCTTGTGGAGGCGATCGCCCGTCGTGTGCGCCAGTCTTTGCAATTAGAGGAAATTCTCAACACTACCGTTGCCGAACTCCAGCAAGTATTATTAGCCGATCGAGTTTTGATTTATCAAATTTTACCCAAAAGGGGCGGCCGAGTCATTGCTGAAGCCGTGGCAGAAGGATGCAGCCAACTTGTGGATAGATGTTTTGACCAAGAGGCTTTTCCGGCTGAAAGTTATCAGCTTTATTTACGAGGGCGAATTTGTGCGATCTCCGAACTAGATGAGCCGTCCCTGAAACCTTGTGTGGCCCAGTTTATGAAAGAGATTCAAGTTAGGGCAAAGTTAGTAGTGCCGATTCTTCAGCACAGCCAACTTTGGGGATTGCTAATTGCCCACCAATGCGAGATCCCTCGTGATTGGAAAGAATGGGAAATTAATTTATTTCAGCAGTTGGTGAATCAATTGGCGATCGCCATTCAGCAATCTCTACTTTACCAGCAACTGCAAGCTGAACTGAGCGATCGCAAACAAGCAGAAGCAAATTTGAAAAACTCCCTCAAAGAAAAAGAAATTTTGCTCAAAGAAATTCACCACCGCGTCAAAAACAACCTCTGCGTAGTTGCCAGTCTGTTAGAATTGCAATCGAACACAGTTGCCGACCCGCAAGTAAGCAAAATGTTTGAAGAAAGTCAGAATCGCCTTTATTCTATGGCTCTGATTCACGAAAAACTGTACCGTTCGACTAACCTGGCGCAAATTAATTTTGGCGAATATCTCGAAGATTTGGTAAGTAACTTGTTTCACTCTTACAATATTAGCAACAACCGAATTCAGTTGCAGGTATTAGCTGAGCCAATTTCCCTAAATCTTGAAACCGCTACTCCCTGCGGTTTAATTGCCAATGAATTGGTTTCAAATACCCTGAAACACGCTTTTCCTGATGGCACAACTGGTACAGTTAGTGTAGAATGCTATCAAACGGGCGATCGAGAAATCAACCTCTTAGTTAAGGACAACGGCATTGGCTTTCCTGAAAACTTAGATTTTCGGAAAACTCAGTCGATGGGCTTTCAAGTTGTCTGCACTTTAACCGAGCAGTTAGAAGGAACCATCGAAATCTCCAGAGAATTTGGTACATCTTTTCACTTGAAATTCAACGAGTTAAACTACTTTCAAAGATTGTAATGATATGAGTTTGACAGAACAAGAAATTAATATTTTGATTGTCGAAGACGAACTGTTAATTGCTAAAAACTTATCCCCTAAATTAGAAAAATTGGGATATCAAATCGCCGATATCGTTTCTTCAGGAGCGGATGCCATCCAGCGCGCCCGCGAACTAAGACCCGATTTAATTTTAATGGATATAGTTATCAAAGGCGACATTGATGGCATAGAAACAGCAGCAATAATTAATCAAGAATTAGATATACCAATTATCTATACAACTGCCTATGCCGACGACGAAACTTTGCAGCGAGCCGAAAATACTGGTTCTTACGGCTACCTGCTCAAACCTTTTAAAGAAAGAGAAATGCACGCCACTATCAAGATAGCACTGAGCAAACATCAAGAAGCAGTTAATCTGAAAAAAATAATGGCGTTAGCAGCAGAAAAAAGCGAAAATAGATCGCGCTTTATTTCTATGGCTTACCACGATTTAAACACTCCTTTAACTACTATACAGTTATCGGCTGAAATGCTAGAAGATAGCGACTTGCACAGCACCCCCGGAACTACAAATAAAAATGTCGCTCGAATTAAAAAAGCCGTCAGTAATATGAGTGGGTTGCTGGAAGATTTTTTAATGATTAGCAAAGCAGAATCAGGCAAAATCTCATTAAATTTAAATCAGATTAATGCGACGGATTTATGCAATTCTATTTTAGAAGAACTGCAACCGATAGTCACCGAAAAACACCTCGTAACTTTCCGCAGCCAAACAAATCCGCTGCACGCCAATCTCGATCCCAAACTACTGCACCACCTCCTGACTAATTTGCTTTCAAACGCTATTAAATATTCTCCAAACGGCGGCAATGTCAGTTTAGACTTAAGCTGCGAAAACCAACAAATAATTTTGTGCGTTCGAGATGAGGGAATTGGGATGACAGCGGAATATCAAGAAAAACTATTTCAGCAGTTTGAACGGGGTGCTAATGTAGGCAAGATTAAAGGATCGGGTTTGGGACTCTGCATTGTCAAACACATAGTTGACCTGCACGGCGGTACAATAAGTGTGGAAAGTGCGATCGGCAAAGGTACTACATTTATTGTCACGCTGCCTTTGTTAGTCAGTAGTCAGTAGTCAGTAGTCAGTAGTCATTAGTCATGTCCGGTAAAATAAGCACAATACTTGTAGGGGCGGGTTTCACCAACAATCTATCATCCAGACTAACAATCTACATAAACCCGCCCCCACCACGCGACAGAATTTCATCGCGGACAATTCAACGGAGAGGAGATAAAAGTATCGGGGGGGCGGGTTTATGAGATTGTAGATTACAGGCAATTATTGTTAGTGAACCCGCCCCTACAAAATTCATACAAGTCTCAATCAGGCCGGACATGATATCATTTTTAAGCAAATCGATCGGGAGACAAAAGCTCGATCGCCCTATCTTCTTCTCCCCCCGCCGCCTTCGCAAATCGCTCAGCCAAAGCAGGTACAATAGTCAAAGGATTGCTGAGACCAGAAAAAACGTGCAATCCAGGGCGATCGGCAATCGGCCCCACTACAGGCAAATTATCCGCGCTGAATGCCACACTACACTCGTGCCAAGTTGCCGATAAACCTGCCAAATCAGGCAAAACCTTGCCGATTGCTGCACGAATTGCCGTTTCGCTGGTTTCGCGATCGACTTTAGCATTCAAATCGCTCAAAGTGCGAGACAATTGCCCGATCCGCAAACTGCCATCATTAAACTGAATGGCACCAGAATCTAAAATCGGCGGCTGTAACTCTTTACCAGGTTCATCCCAAAGAAAATCCACCTCATTTCTACTCGATTCAGCTTCCAATTCAAAACGTTTTAATACCGCAGGCATCACCAAAGTCCTGAGTTTCAAATCCACAGGTGCAGTTTCCAAAATCTCGGTGCGAGTAAAATAAACTCCCGCAGAAACACCAGCCAGCTTCAGTAAACTCCGACTCCAACCTCCAGCACAAATAACCGTATTTTCGCAGGCATAACTTTCCTGTACCGTCTGGACTCCCGAAACCCGATTTCCCTCTTCTATAAACCCAATTACTTCAGCAAATTCTATAGTTCCTCCCAACCGCAGAAACCCTTGACAATAAGCTTTATTTGTGGCCGTCGGCGAAATGTGACCGTGACGCACAGTCAGAGCTCCGGCGATCGCACTTTTATTCAGCAAAGGTTCCAACTCGCCAGCTTCTGCAACACTCAAAAGCTGCGGAACGATCGCAAAATGCGCGTAATTAGCCGCCACTTTTTCGGGATCGGAGCCCGCATCAATTGTCAGCAACAAATCCAACTCGCGGAACTCAGTATCAGCATCTAATTGGGCTGATAAATGGCGGTGGCGTTCGATACCTTCCCGACACAATTGCCGAGTTAAATCAGTCGTTCCCGACCAATAAGCCAAGCCGCCGTAACTAAAACGAGTAGCATTTTGCATGGTAGCATCTCGTTCCAAAAGCAGCACAGCAAAACCTTTTTTTGCCAGTTCGTAACTCAGTGATGCACCAGTAATGCCACCGCCGACAACAATCCAATCGTAACTTTTCATGGGCAACTCAAAGGGAATCAAAATATCATGGTTAGATTTTAGCTTACGTTTTTTCGGAACCAATCGAAAAACCTCTACCTACAGGAAGAGGCTGCCTGCGATCGCCCTAACTGAAACTTCCACCCGTCGGGAGATGTTTAGGTAGAGATATTTTTCGTTCAATAGTAGGAATTAGAGTCAGCAAAAAATTAGAAATACCAGAGAGGTTTTTATGAGTATCGACAAACCAGGCAAAGATATGGAGCGCACGGTCAATCCGGGCGATCGCATTTCCGACAAACCGCAAACCATCGAAGAAAAAGCCCAGCAACTGGCAGTTGACCACGTACCCGACATCACGGGAGATGTTGTTACAGTTCCAACTTATGTGATCGTAGAAGAACCGGATGGGGAAAAGAAAGCTTTGCACCACGTCAAAGACGCCGACGAAATTTCCGACGTAATTCGGCAGGCCCGCGTTGACGAAAATGGTGAGCGGGTTTGGGATTAAGTTCAATCCAATAAAAACGGCTTTGTTGTACAAAAGTTATCAGAGAAATCATGGAAACAAATCCCAGAAATAGTACGCCCTATCCCAATCTTCCGCCGATTCTCGAAAGTGACGACGCAGAGTACCGCGACGCCGGCATTACGAGTACGCTTTCAATTGCAGGCCATCCCATCCACCCCATCATCGTCATCTTTCCGGTAGCCTTTTTAGTAGGAGCAGCGGGCACGGACATCGGTTATTGGCTGACAAGCGATCCGTTTTGGGCGAGAGCTTCGGTTTGGCTGATGGGTGTCGGTTTTGCTGCGGGGATTTTGGCCGCAATCACGGGCTTTTTAGATTTTTTCAAAGTTAAAAGAGTGCGCGATCGCAGTGCCGGTTGGTTGCACATGGGCGGCAATGTGGCGGTTATGGTACTTACCCTGATTAACCTGGTGTTGCGACAAGGAAATCCGGCTGAGCCGATCGTATATACAGGTTTAGCAATATCGATCGTCGTGGCAACCTTGCTCGGCATTACAGGCTGGTTCGGCGGCGAACTAAGTTTTCGCCACAAAATCGGCGTCATTGGCCCTAGCAGTCATAATTCCTAGGTGTCTGACCATTTGTAGTAGGGACTTCACTCCCTCTTCATTGGATAATTTAGGACTAAAGTCTTGACTACTAACTTAAAGATTGTCCCAGCCAATTCAGATAAGCATCGCTGCCAGCGATAATAGGAATAGCAATAATTTCGGGAACTTCATAGGAATGGAGTTCCTGAACTTTTGTTTTTAAAGCCTCAAATTTAGCCATATCAGTTTTAATCAGCAACTGCCACTCTGACTCGCAATGAATCTCGCCTTGCCAACTATAAATCGAGCGAATGGGTGACAAACTCACACAAGCAGCCAGCTTGTGTTCAACTAGAGATTTAGCGAGATTCTCCGCCTCCGCCTCCGATGCTGCAGTTACCAGCACCACCCCAAAATTAATTGTCATAGCCATCAGTGAACAGTGAACAGTGAACAGTGAACAGTCAACAGTCATCAGTCAACAATCATCAGTCAACAATCAACCGTTAATCTCATTAACTTCCCAAGAATTGACTCTGCCCGCCCCAGCTAAAGAAAAATAGCGCCTAGTAGATTCCGGCAAAATAGCTCCAGCCAACAAAGCATTATCTAAATTAGCTCCTATTAACGTCGCCTCGCTCAAATCTGCCGCCATCAAATCTGCTTGACACAGCTTTGCCCAATTCAGATTTGCCCCTCTCAAACAACTTCCCCTCAACTTAGCCCCGGTTAAGTTTGCACCCGCCAACTTCACCCCCCGCAACTGAGCCGCGCTGAAATTCGCCCCCGCCAAATTCGAGCCTTCCAAATTAGCTCCCATTAGTTTAGCTTCGCTCACGTTAACGCCGCTTAAATCTGCACCGCAGAGATTCACCCCTGCCAACTGCGCTCGCCGCAAACTGACTCCTGTTAATTGAGCTCCAAAAAGTTTTGCACTATTGAGCCTTGCACCGTAAAGGTTTGCCCACTTAAAATTAGCAGCAGTCAGATTCGCGCCCAGCAAGTTAACTAATTGCAAGTCGGCGCTGCACAAATTCGCATTCCACAACACAGCACCCCGCAGGTTGGCGCCAGTTAAAGTTGCGCCGCTTAACTTTGCTCTCGGCATTTTTGCTTTTACCAAAAAAGCACCGCTGAGATTGGCTTTTGTCAAATCTGCACCTGAGAGTTGGGTTTCACCCATTTTGGCAAAACTCAGATTAGTTCTGTGCAGCAGTGCACCTTTGAGTGTTGCTTTGGTGAGAAACGCTCTACTGAGGTTGGCCCCGGAAAGATTAGCTCGCGAAAGGTTGACTCCGATTAAGATTGCTCCGCTGAGGTCTTTCCCGCTGAGGTCGGCTCCAGTAAAGTCTCTTTCTCCTTTTTCGTAATTGTTGAGCAGTTCGCTAACTTCCATAGGGCGTGATACCTTCTATGATTGGGGGGGTTTCGATCGAGAAATCTCTAATCTTAAGGTTGTTTCAGAAATTAGACTGTTTCAGAAATTAGACTGTTCCAGCGTTTGCCTCAAACGGTATAAATCCCAATAACATCACTTTCTGTTTAAAGGCAATCTCTTAATAAAGATTTTATATCTTCCACGGGGTAGCGATCCCGCTTTCGGTATTTTTGAATTAAAAATTAATGTTTCTTGACATAGATAGTCATTGCTTAACGATCGACCGTTATATCAAATCCGTTAGCATCGGAATAGTAAATTCCAGTTCACTGTTCACTGTTGACTGTTCACTGTCAACAGTGAACCGTCAACCGTCAACATCATTCCGGTGTAACCGGAAATGATATTATTCGCAACTTCAGGCGCAGCGTGCCCTTGAATCCTGCGGGAGGTTGCCAGGAACTCAAGGCCCTCTTGAGATCCTCTACGGCGTCTGTTGCTTGCAGCGTCGAGGTTTTAGTGTCGATAGCCAATCGGGCAACGCGGCCGTCTTGTACCAATAACTTCCATACCGTTTCACCGCTAACCCCCGCCGGGAGATTAACAGATTGCAGGTATTGAGTCAAATCCGCGATCGCCCCTGCATCCAACCCTTCGACGCTAACTACTTGCAGGCGAGAAGCCTTTGGCTGCGATGGTTGCAACTCACCGTAACCTCGCGGCGGCGCCATAGCAGGAGCTGGACTCACCGGTGCCGAGTTGCGATTCGAGGTAACGCTGCGAGTGCCGCCTCTAGTTGGCTCTGCCCCCTCCGACTGGAAAATACCCTCATAGTTGACACCCTGCGGCAATTCTACAGGCACTTGCACTCGACGACGAGTTCCATCTGCTTCGACTCGCACTTCTTCGCTCACAGCCACAAAAGCCGTGTATTCCGACAGCAAGCGATAAGTCAGAGCAGTATTAGTCACAGATTCCACTAGAGATTTAGTCTCGCCACCAAACATTTGATTCATTAAATCTTTAATGCGCGATCGCCCCCAAAGTTGAGCTACCGCAGGATTGCCAAAATCCGTAGCGGTTGCTGCGACTGAAGTAGACTCCCGCTGCCGCCCGCCGGATTGAGCAAAATTAACCGGTAAAACTTGCTCGTAAGCTTTGCCGCCCGCAAGAGTGCCGCGGATGCGAAGTTGGCCGGGGGCTCGATCGGTCTTTTTGCCAAACAAAACCAGCGGCCCACTCGCAAACAAGTCTGGCGGTGCGATCGGATAAATCTCCGGTTTTTCCCCCATTCCTTCCCAACTAATTTGAATATTAGTCAATACCGGACGATTAATTTGACTAAAAAACTTTTCTGCTGCTTCTGCTGACGGTTCATCTTGACGAATTACTTGAGACGTGCCTCTTCCCACTTCCGCCAAACGGTTGAGCAAAAACCGATTCACCGAACCGCCGACACCAAAACTATAAAGTCGATTTCCTGGTTTCAGACTCTGCTGAACCAGAGCCAGCACTTCATTTTCATTACCAATGTAACCATCCGTAATTAATACAATACTCCGCAGCCTTCCCGTAGCCGCCGCCGGAAAATTCATCACTGCTTGAATCCCGTTAAGCAGTTCACTTCCTCCGTTAGCCTGCAACTTTTCGATATAATTAATTGCGCTTTGTCGATTTTCTGCCGTATTCGCTAAAGGAGTAGTTGAAAGCGCTTGCGTAGTGTTGGCAAAATCAATAATAGTAAAAGTATCGTTGGGATTCAGTCCTTGGATGAAGCGGCGCATCAACTCCTTAGATTTTGCTAGTGGTTCGCCCTTTTGAGAACCGGAAGTATCCATCAGAAACACGACATCTTTAGGTACAATTTCATTAGTTTGGTAGTTTAATGCCGGAATCAAATAAGTAGCAAAATGACCGCCCCGCTGGTCGGATTGAGTCAAGACAGTTGAGCGCGTATTTTCGCCCGCCACTCGATAGCGCAAAATTAAATCTTTATTGGGAATTGTGTCAGAATTGGCTAATTGGACTTGCACAATATTTCCCCTGCGGTCAGTTGTAATTTGATGGGAAGTAGAGCGGACATCGCCGATCGCAACTCCGGCATCTATTTCTACCGAAACAGCAATATTGTGACCCGATCGCGTTCCCGGAGGCAAGACAGGCGGGTTAATGCGATCGGCATCGGTATTAACCCCCCCCTGCCCCCCCCTTGCTAAGGGGGGGGATTGAGCATCGCCCCCCCTTAGTAAGGGGGGGTTGGGGGGGGTCGAATTTCTCGAAATATAGCGCGGCCCTACCACCATTGGAAACACAAATTCGTAATCGCCGCCGACAAACTTGAGACTTTCGGTGTAGCGAATCGTAACTTCAATTTTTTCTCCCGGTTTGATATTAGCCAGAGACTGAGTAAAAATATTATCGCGTTCTTGTTCCAACAAACCAGCACTCCGGCCTTGCTTTCTGGCTTGTTCGTACATTTCCACAGCTTCCTCGCGGCGTTTGATATCAGCTTTAATAATTCGATCGCCTATTTTAATTTCCATATCATCCACCGCCGCTTCATCGGGCAAAGGAAATACATAAACAGCTTCTATAGATTCGGGAAAAGGATTTTCAAACTTCTGAACAACTTCGACGCGGGAGATATTGCCAGCTATTTTGGCTTTAACTTCCGTCTGCTTGAGAGGAAAGACTTGTTCTGGGGCCGTATTTGGAGTTTTGACGAACAAACCGCCGACAGGACACCGATTTTGTGGCGATCGTCCGCCATTGCAATTAACATCGTTACTAGCGAGGATTTTCGGCGACACAGACGAATAATTTTCCCCAGGATCTTTTGCCCGCGCTGCATGGGGAGCAAGCCACGCGCCACACTCTATCGCAGCGAGCAATGCGATACCAGCACAAAGCAACCGTTGAGGGGAGAGAACGCAGACAAACTTCATAGCTGTTTTTTTTAGCAGACTTGAGGTGCTTTGTTTACCATGACTTTACCCTTTGCAAAACGTTCCTGAGTTAGCTTTTTGGGAAAAATGAAGAAACGGGCTGCACAAACGAGCAGGTTTGGTCGATCCTCTTCGAGGGCTTCACCAACGGGCGATCGAGCCCAACCTGCAAGATTGTATAATTAAGTTAGACGACAGTTAAATAGCTCTAACCGAAACCCCTGAAACCCTAATAAATTGTAATTACCATGAATTTTATCAACCCCAAAACCGACTTTGCCTTTAAAAAAATATTCGGCTCGGATGACAGTAAAGACATTTTGATTAGTTTCTTAAATGCTCTCCTCTACGAAGCACAGCCCGTTATCGAAGATTTAGAAATTATCGACCCCTATTTAGCTCCAAACATTAAAGGCATCAAAGATACTTACTTGGATGTTAAAGCCAAGATTACTGGTGACAAAACTGTGATTATTGAAATGCAGGTTTTGAATGTAGAATACTTTCAGCAGCGGGTTTTGTATAATGCAACTAAAACTTATTCAATGCAGCTAAGCACAGGAAGTGGCTACAGCAATTTAAACCCTGTGATTGCTCTGACAATTACAGATTTTAAAATGTTTGAGAATATGGACACAGTGATTTCGCACTTCATCTTCAAAGAAAAGACATTTTTAGTAGATTATCTAGCGGATCAATTTGAGCTGGTATTTGTGGAGTTACCAAAATTCAACAAGGGACTAGATGAATTAGAAACCTTGACCGATAAGTGGATATACTTCATGAAAACAGCTCAAGCTTTACAGTCTGTTCCAGAAGAATTGGAAAATGTACAGGAACTGAAACAGGCTTTTAAAATTGCCAATAGAGCGAATCTAAATGCTCAGGAACTAGATGATTTAGAGAAGCGAGAAATCTTCATTCAAGACCAGCGTGGCTCCATTAGTCTAGCTACCAAAATAGCCCTTGCAGAAGGTATCGAGCAAGGTATCGAACAAGGTATCGAGCAAGGTATCAAACAAGGGAATTTGCGATTAATTACTCGCCAGTTGGAACGTAGTGTAGGCGCACTGTCGCCGGAGATCCAAGCCTGTATAAGTCAGTTATCCGTTGAGGAATTAGAGAGTTTAGGAGAGGCTGTATTAGACTTTGCCACCTTGTCAGATTTGACAACTTGGTTGCAAGCACATAACAATCGTCAATGATGGGTCAAATGGGTGTAGGGGCAATCCCCCGTGGTTGCCCTTATGGATTACCTATGTCACATTTGAGTCTGACCTGACATTGAAGCATCTAAAGTCGAAAATCCTATGAGCAAATTTGTGTTTGTGACTGGCGGCGTGGTTTCCAGCATCGGCAAGGGAATTGTCGGTGCTTCCTTGGGCCGCCTATTAAAGTCGCGGGACTATTCTGTCTCGATTTTGAAGCTAGACCCCTATATTAACGTTGACCCCGGCACTCTGAGCCCGTTTCAGCACGGAGAAGTCTTTGTCACGCAAGACGGTGCGGAAACTGACCTGGATTTGGGGCACTACGAGCGTTTTACCGATACTTCCATGTCTCGCCTCAATAGCGTCACCACGGGTTCCATTTATCAAGCGGTGATCAACAAAGAACGCCGCGGTGAGTATCAGGGGAGCACGGTGCAGGTGATTCCGCACATCACTAACGAGATTAAAGAGCGAATTCACCGGGTAGCAAAAAATACTAATCCCGATGTGGTGATTACGGAAATTGGCGGAACGGTGGGAGATATTGAATCTTTGCCGTTTTTGGAGGCAATTCGCCAGTTTCGCAAGGATGTCGGCCGGCAAAATGTTGTGTATATGCACGTCACGCTGATACCTTGGATTCCTTCGGCTGGGGAGATGAAAACTAAACCGACTCAGCATTCGGTGAAGGAATTGCGATCGATCGGCATTCAACCAGATATTTTAGTCTGTCGGTGCGATCGCCCGCTGTCTTTGGGCATGAAACAGAAATTGTCGGAATTCTGCAACGTCCCCGAAGAATGTGTCATCACCGCTCAAGATGCTAAAAGTATCTACGAAGTGCCGCTGATGATGGAACAGGAAGGTTTGGCCCAACAAACCCTCAATTTGCTGCAACTCGAACATCGCCAGCCAGATTTGCATCAGTGGCAAACTTTAGTCAACAGGCTTTACAGTCCCAATCACAAAATTGATATTGCTTTAGTTGGCAAATACGTGCGGTTGAACGATGCTTATCTTTCGGTGGTCGAAGCTTTGCGGCACGCGGCAATTGCGATCGGCTGCGACCTGAATTTACACTGGATTAACTCAGAAGATTTAGAATCGGGAAACCTCGATAATTATCTCAAAGGTATCAACGGCATTGTTGTACCGGGAGGTTTTGGGGTTCGGGGAGTTGACGGCAAAATAGCGGCGATCGAATATGCTAAACACCACAAAATTCCATTTTTGGGATTGTGTTTGGGGATGCAGTGTGCTGTGATTGAATGGGCGCGCAACATCGCCCAACTACAGGATGCCAACAGCGCTGAATTTAACCCAGATACAGCAAATCCGGTAATTAATTTATTGCCAGAACAGCAAGATGTAGTCGATTTGGGCGGTACAATGCGACTGGGTTTGTATCCGTGCCGTGTCAACCCAGACACGCTAGCTTTCAAACTTTATCAGAAAGAAGTGATTTACGAGCGGCACCGCCATCGGTACGAATTTAACAACGCCTACCGCAATCTTTTCTTAGAATCAGGTTATGCAGTCTCCGGTACATCTCCAGACGGCCGATTGGTAGAAATGATCGAATTTCCCAACCATCCCTTTTTCATAGCCTGCCAATTTCACCCCGAATTCCAATCTCGACCTAGCGCCCCCCACCCATTGTTTCAAGGGTTTATCCAGGCCGCTAGCATCCAGGGAAAGCAGGATGTTTTAGAAGATGAGGGTCGCGACTTGGTGGCTGGGAAAGTTGTCGCAAACTGATCTCATATCATGTGCGATCGATTAGTTCTGATATATTAGATGTCTGTAGGGGCGGTTCCGAGTAGACAATATTCAAATCGCCCCGACTATCGACATTACAAAACCCACCCAACAGACCAATAGGATTTGATAGGGGTCGCACTTACCGGACTAGATATCGGGCAGCATTCTCAACGAGTGAAAAACCTCCCCCCCAACCCTATGCTAGGGCTGGGGGGCTAGTACCACAAGGGAGAAGGCAGAAGACAGAAGGTAAAAATGCTGATATATTTTTACTTAACTTTTTACGGATTTCCAGGGTGATACCAGTTTCCCCAAAAAATGCAACTTTAGGCAACTTCCCAACCCAGATAGTCATCAGTCATGCCCAATCTAAAATCTACAATCTAAAATCTAAAATGGTATGAGTTGTCAAATTATCCTAAAATACCAGGAAACACCGGTTTGAGGAGGCTTTGTGGCTTATTGGAGCAAAATTACTTATGAGAAAAGTACATACATAATTGACCTTGACACTATAAGTGCTTTTTCTAGCGAACTGGATAACAAGCGTATCACCTTTTGGCTGCCTAATAGCAGTCAGCCGATTATCCTCAATCCCCAAGGCAATTCTGAGGCTTACAAGCAAGTTCTCGATTACCTAAAAAAAACCATCGATCGCAATTCTAGAGGTTCGTGGATTAAAATTAATTATGACCGCAAAGAATTTGCGATCGATATGAGTCGAATTAGCTCTTTTGCTTGCGAACAGAACGGTCGGCTAAGCTTTTGCCTGCCTGACAGCGCAACTAATATTATTATCCTGCGCCAAAGCAACCCGGAAACTTATCAAGAAATTCAGGAATACATTAAAAATACGACTGGACAATCTCTGCCATGAAGAAGTCATTAGTCAGTAGTCAGTAGTCAGTAGTCAGTAGTCATTAGTCATTAGTCATTAGTCATGAGTCATTAGTCATTAGTCATTAGTCATTAGTCATTAGTCATTAGTTTAGAAGCATGAACAATGAAGGAGACTATGTTTAGTAACTCCTCACCTTCCTTCTATTTTTTTTTAGCTAAAGTGCTTAGGTTGCACTCTAATTTTAGTAAAAAAGCGCAGTAAAATGCGCTGTTTTTTTAAATTTTAACTATTGAACAAGCTGCCAAGCTAATTTGGCTGCCCCTACCATGCCTGCTTGATTGCCCAATTCAGCAACCAATAACTGCAAATCTTCGCGAGAACTCGGCAGTACACGTTGCTCAATTTCTTCTCGAACCTTCGGCAAGAAAAATTCTGCACCTGCACTAATTCCACCGCCGATAATAATAGCTTCCGGCGTCAAGATATAAATGAGACTTGCCAAACCGATACCCAGATAGCGCCCGTAATTTTGCCAGAATTCTAAAGCTTTGGCATCTGCCGACTTAGCTAGATTTGCTAATTCTAGCGGTTCCAAACCCGTTTCTCGGCGAATTGCTTGCACCGAAACGTACTGTTCTAAAGAACCGCGATTGCCGCTGTTGCACTCCGGGCCGTCGGGATTTATAGTAATCAATCCTAGTTCTCCGGCCGCGCCTTGATGACCTACAAATAGTTTGCCGTCTAGGATAACTGCGCCGCCGACTCCTGTACCTAAAGTTATTAAAATTAGGTCTTTAAATTGCCTTCCTGCGCCCAACCAAGCTTCTCCCAATCCGGCACAGTTGGCATCATTTGCTAATATTGTCGGCAGTCCGGTTTTAGCTTCCAACCAGTCAGCTAGGGGGACGTTATGCCAGTTTTTGAGGTTAATTGCTACTCTCGCTATTCGGCCGGCGGCGTCTGCGGGGCCTGGAGTACCGATGCCGATCGCACTTACAGCATTTTCGACCGGATTAAGTTGTAAAATAGCATCGGTCATTGTAGCTACAACGGCTTCTGGCGTTGCGGGTTGAGGGGTGGGAACAGTTAAGGATTGGTGACAAATGCCGTCTTCGCTGAATCTGCCGAGTTTAATGGCGGTTCCGCCTAAGTCAATGCCGATTACTTGTGTCATTCAATTTGGGTTTGGGATGGAAGAATTTGCGATTAATTTTAATAGGATAAATATTTTGTGTTATCCGCCTTGGCACCTTACAAATTCAGTGTTTAGTGAGGACTGAAGTCCTAAAAGTCCTATTTTAGTGTATAATAATTAGCGACGAAAACTGCGCTTAATTCTCAATAGTATCATACCGATCGCAATACGTAGCAAAAATTAGGGAGACAAGCGAGTTCGCCTATTTAATTTCGCCTAACTTACGTTGCGCTACCTCTCGGTTGTGCAAAGCATCGTGATAATCTGGTTGGAGAGCAATTGCCTGGTTATAAGATGCGATCGCCTCTTCAAATCTTCCTAAATTATACTGCTCATTCCCTCTCTCGCACCACGCTTTCGCCTCTACATTAACTTCCGATTCTGCCTCCGCAGCCTCAGCGCCTCTGCGATTCACTTCCCCAGAAAAACCCAAACCATCCCCAACAAACACCGCCTCAATCACCCTCCCCTTTGTATCCTCCTCCTCAACCTCCGGCAGCGGAAACCGTGTCAATATCTCCCGCCCAATTTGCCGCGCCACCTCTGACAATTCCCCGCTGCCAATTCTACCTAACAATACCAGCCGCTGCGCCAATTCCTGAAGCGATGCCACCGCATCCGTAGGGGCGGTGCCCCCGTGCCCGCCCTGCAGGTTTTCCCCCTCTAACAATCTTTGCCCAAACCGTCGCAGCCAAGCAGCCACTTCACCATCTTTAAGGCGTTTTGCGATTAAGAATCCCGCTACATCCCCTCGACTCCAGCCAGCATTCACCCCTTCTAGAATTTCCATGAATTTCGATTCGTATTCCGCGTCAGTTAATGTTGGGCGGATGGCGGTATTTTCCGAAGGCGGGGAGGGTTTGGTTGGGGTTCCGAACAGCCGCTGAATTAGTCGTTTGAAGAATTGCAGAATTTTGTTTAGCATTTGTGGGGTTGGGAGGAGTGGGGTATTTTCTATTTTATAGCAATTATCAAAAGTAGGATTACATCGAGATTGTCGGCGATGTCTGTAGGGACACGGCAGTGCCGTGTCCGGGATTGCGACGCACAACTAACAATCACGTGAAGTAGAATTAATCTACTTTAAAAGCGGATAATACAGTTCTCCAGTTGAGTTGATATAACCGGCCCTATCGCCCGCTAAATCCCCCGTTCCCATAAATACATCAACTCTCCCCGCGCCTTTGATTGCGCCGCCAGTATCCTGATCCAAAACGTACCGATTCACGGCATTTTGTTCGAGTTGTCCCGCCGCATTCGGATAAGGGAGTTTTGTACTAATTAATGCTAGTGCACCGGGTGGCATTAAAGCTTTGTCGGTGGCGATCGACCTTTCGGCAGTTACTGGCACTCCAATGCTTCCTGTGGCTGGAGCTCCATTACTATCCCGGAAGAATACAAAGCTTTCATTTTTAGGCAAATATTTGTTCATATCTGCGGGAAAGTTGGTAAAATATTCCCTTAGTTTCGGCAAAGTTAACTCTTCTAAAGTAAACTTTCCGTCTTTAACTAATTCTCGCCCGACTCCTGTATAACTGTGACTGGTTTTGCCTGCAAAACCGACGGTCATCTCGCTACCATCTGTTAGTTGCAATCTCGCAGAACCTTGGACGTGCACGAGAAATGCTTGGAATCGATCGCGCAACCAAACTAATTCTAATCCTCGCAGCAATCCTTTACTTGCCTGCAAAGCATCTGCGCCTTCTAATTGCAATCTTGTCGGGTGAGGTTTCGGCCAAGATGCCATGTTTGGCGGCATCCGGTACAGGGGATAACGGTATTCGGAATTCGGCGTGCGAGATGCTGCGTAAGTCGGCTCGAAATAACCTGTAAATGCTACTGTTCCTTTGCCGTCTTTGCCCGTGGATTTGTAAAATACAAATTCGCGCTTGACTGATTCCTGAAGTTGTGCTGGCGTTGTGGAACTGACAACTAATTGGCGGAATCGATCGAGGGAACGGCGGACTCGATCGCGCGTAACTCCTGCGACTGGATAGCGGCTGTAAGCGCTGGCGGCGGCCGATGTATTGAGATAGCGGAGGCTGTGGTCGATCGACCTTAACAGCAATTCTTTATCGCCCGGTTTGCCATTTTCGCCCCAGATTTGAGCGTCAAAGGCGATCGACTCCAACCCACTCGCTTGTAATTGATTTACAGTCATTGGTTGCAGCGATGGAACTGCAACGGCGGGCACCGAAAAAGCGATCGCCAAAACGCAACAGGCAATGGCTAATAGCTGATAGCGAAAAATCTTGCTCAATTTCCAATCTTCCCTACTGAATTGATTATTTTCCTTATTCATCGAATCGTTCGACGCTAGAAGTAAATATCGGTTCTACGCGAATTGCGAGAACGCTGGTAGGCCGAACTACCATGTATTCGCCTTGAATATTTTTAATCGGGACATTAAGAAATTCTCTTGAATCTTGTTTCGGCACCAGCGTACTGCTGTACCACTTTTGAAAATCTTGCAGCGTTGCGAAACGTACTTCTTCGCGATGGCCGCCTTCAAGCAGCAGGTGCACGGAATATTCGCTGGGTGTTCTAGGCATAGCAGATGGGGAGAGTTGTTGGAGGACTATCTAAAATCTCAAATCTAAAATTGATGTGGTCGCCCTCAAGCAACAGGTGCAAGGAATATTCGCACTTGTGTTCTAGGCATATCTGTATTTTAGTTTTTTGATTTTAAGCTTTTGGAACGATTCCATATTTTACATCTTCCTCGGCGCATTCCCTCATCTAGTAGGCTGGGTCGAGGGACGGGGAGAGGGAGAGGGGGGAGAGTGGCAGAGTGGGAGAAGGGGAGACGGGCAGGGCTGTTTCATTCTCTTGTAGGGGCAGCCCCCCGTGGCTGCCCCAATCTCTGAAACACGAGCAAATCGTGGATGGGGAGGGTAGGCACGGGGAGTAGGGGTAGCACTACAAGAGTCAAAATCATCGTTTTCTTGAGAATGAAGCAGCCCTGGGGAGAAGGGGAGGGTGGGAGAGACCAGAGAGTTGTTGCAGGAAAATCTCAATCTAAAATCTAAAATCTAAAATCGATTGAGTTGCAGGAGGAAAACCCCAATCTAAAATCTAAAATCTAAAATCTAAAATCGATTGACGGCGGCCCCCCTCTGCGGCTACGCTGTGAAAATAAGGCTGCTTTCCTCAAAGAGGAAGCAGCCCACGTCGCTCAAAAATCTAGTTGCACTGCCCAAAGCTGCTACCAACAGCAATGGACAGCTAACCGCCAAACTGAGTAAGCAGTATGGAGGCTAGTTGAGAATTTTAACACTCTCTGTAGCCGCCCTGCTCTGTGTTAACCTGCGGGGCGGCTGGGTTTTTGGTTTTCTAGGAAAACCAAAAACCAGGAGACCATATTATGTCACAGGAATTCGTACCTGACGTTGACACTCCCCTGGCTGAAGCCGAGGGGATTCTTAATTCAGCGACTGACCTTAAAATGTTCTGTCCTTGCGGCAATTCTTAAACCTTTCAACCGTGGGGATACCACCAATTGATGAGCCTAACTCAGAAACACCCCAGCGGGTCTATCTCCAAAAGCGTACTAGGATACGAGCCTAGAGTTCGGGTATGCCCTACCCTACTTAACAATTCCCAGTAAAAAAGTTAGGTTAGCTGGATTTGGCTGTTTAGAGTGTTCTCGCCGCACTTTGTCCCCCGGTTTATGCCTAAAAGTGTGTCTCATGTCCCGTTTCACTTCGGGCAAGGGAGTTTAACCCTGACTGTTTCAGTTTACCATGCTGTCCTGTCGTGTCCAAAACTTTTCACGAAAGTTTGTGGAATTGAAAAGATGAGATTTTAGATTTAAGACTGGGGTAAAGAGAGCAGGCAGGATGAATCCTGCAACGCCCTTTCATCCCCGGACTGAAGTCACGGGGTTTTCAGGGTATTCCTTATAACTTATCCGCGCGTCCAAATGACGACTCAGCAGTATCGGAACAGGAAGTCGTGCGGATAACGGTTGTCGGTTCCCGCGCAGCCGTGTTAGAAACCATCCACACCTTGTACCGACTGGGATTTGCGGCTGTTGGCGATTGGAGTCCGCCACAGCGAGGCGCACAGCCGGGACAAGTTATAAGCGTACTCATTCGCCGATCGCGCAAAGCCCAAAAATAGGCTGAAATACGCTAGGGACACGACACCGTGCCTTTCGTCGTGTCAACAAACACGTTAAACCCGCAGTCCGACAGGGGTTGAAACCCCTGCCTCAAAACTCAAGTCCTCGCTATGAGGACTCAGAAGAAGACTTTTAAACTCATTAGTCCTCTTGAGAGGACTTTAGCTATTAGACAGGGAATTCATTCCCTGGCGGACTGACGGGCGGGTGGGAGGACTGGCGGACGATGGGCTTAAGTTGACACGCTTTGCACAAGGTATTGCCGTGTCCTCCATCGCCGCGGCTACATGGCTGGATCTGTGATTGTCACATCCTCCGAGGGCGATGGCGTCCCGCCCTCGCCCGTGCTACGGGAAATTTCATCATCCAACCCGGTTAATTTTATCCGTTCCCCCCCACAGTCAACACAAGCCTTGGCCCAAGTCTCTACAATGATTAATCAGGCGGAATACAGGGATTGTGTATTTTAGAACACGATTTGACCGCAACACTTAAAATAGTCTTGATTTACCGATCGACTGCACCCTTTTCTCATCAATATTTCTGGTTAGCTGGGGGTGTCTGTGGGCCGGAGTTCCGAGGTTCTGCTTCCAAAATGCTGAGAATGGTGCACAATTTCAAATTAACAACAAAACTTGCACTTTTTTGAGTAAGCTTTTGGGGGAACAGCTTAGAAACCCTCTTTCTAAGACTGATGCAAAATATCAAATTAATCCTCCACCTTGTCCAATTACTAATTACGAACCTATGCCCCGTCGTCAAGACTTAAAAAAGATTCTTCTTATTGGTTCCGGCCCAATTGTTATCGGTCAAGCGTGCGAATTTGACTATTCCGGGACACAAGCTTGCAAAGCTTTGCGAGAAGAAGGTTTTGAAGTAGTGTTGGTGAATTCCAACCCGGCAACGATTATGACCGATCCGGAAACTGCCGATCGCATTTACATCGAACCTCTAACGCCGGCCATCCTCGAACAAATCATCGCTAAAGAAAGACCTCAAGCAGTTTTACCGACTATGGGCGGTCAAACTGCGCTAAATTTAGCAGTAGCAGTCGCTAAAAATGGCGTTTTAGAAAAATACAACGTCGAGTTGATTGGTGCTAAGTTGCCAGCAATTGAAATGGCAGAAGATCGACTATTATTTAAGGAAGCGATGGCGCGAATTGGGGTCGCAGTTTGCCCTTCGGGAATTGCCAACACTCTCGACGAAGCCAAAGCAATTGGTCACCAAATCGGCAGTTATCCGTTAATTATTCGTCCTGCTTTTACAATGGGCGGCACGGGAGGCGGCATTTCTTACAATCAAGAAGAGTTTGAAGAAATGGCACAAGGCGGGATTGACGCCAGTCCAGTATCGCAAATTTTGATCGAACAATCTTTGATTGGTTGGAAAGAGTACGAACTGGAAGTAATGCGGGATTTGGCAGATAATGTAGTGATTATTTGTTCGATCGAGAATCTCGACCCGATGGGCGTCCACACCGGCGATTCTATCACCGTCGCCCCGGCGCAAACTCTCACAGACAAAGAATATCAGCGCCTGCGGGATGCTTCGGTGAAAATTATTCGCGAAATCGGAGTTGAAACCGGCGGTTCCAATATTCAATTTGCCGTCAATCCTGTCAACGGAGATTTCATCGTTATTGAAATGAACCCTAGGGTTTCCCGTTCCTCCGCCTTGGCCTCGAAAGCAACTGGTTTCCCTATTGCCAAAATGGCGGCAAAATTAGCGGTAGGTTACAGCCTAGACGAAATTTCCAACGATATTACCAAGAAAACTCCGGCGTCTTTTGAGCCGACAATTGACTACGTGGTGACGAAGATTCCCCGATTTGCCTTTGAAAAGTTTCCCGGTTCCGAACCCACTCTGACAACGCAAATGAAGTCAGTTGGGGAGGTAATGGCGATCGGGCGCAGCTTCAATGAATCCTTCCAAAAAGCCCTGCGGGGATTGGAAACAGGCCGCGCGGGTTTCGGCTGCGACAAACCGGAAAAGTTGCCGAGTTTGGAACAAATTCGCGCCGGATTGCGGACGCCAAATCCCGATCGCATTTTTACAGTTCGCCACGCGATGATGATGGGAATGTCGGTGGAAGATATCTTCGAGTTCACAGCAATCGATCCTTGGTTTTTGGATAAAATGCAGGAATTGCTGGAAACTGAGAAGTTCTTGAAACGAACGCGGTTGGAACAGTTCACAAAAGAGACAATGTTTGAAGTAAAGCAGTTGGGTTTTAGCGATCGCCAAATTGCTTACGCCACCAAAACATCGGAAGATCAAGTCCGCGCTTACCGCAAACAGTTAGGCGTAATTCCGATTTACAAAACCGTCGATACCTGTGCCGCTGAATTTGAAGCGTTTACACCGTATTATTATTCCACCTACGAAGCGGGAGCGGCAATTTGGGAATTGGGCGATGAAGAAAAGAAAGTTTCGCCTGTAGGCCACAGTCTCGCGCCGGAGTCGGAAGTTTTGCCTTCTACCAAACGAAAAGTGATGATTTTAGGTGGCGGGCCGAACCGGATCGGACAGGGAATTGAGTTTGATTACTGCTGCTGTCACGCTTCCTATTCCCTAGGAGAAGATGGCTTTGAGACAATTATGGTCAACTCGAACCCGGAGACGGTTTCAACGGATTACGATACGAGCGATCGCCTGTATTTTGAACCGCTAACAAAAGAAGATGTTCTCAACATCATCGAAGCCGAAAATCCCGAAGGAGTAATTATTCAGTTTGGCGGACAAACCCCGCTGAAGTTGGCGCTGCCTTTACAAAAAGCTCTGGAAAATCACCCCGACGTACAAACAAAAATCTGGGGAACTTCGCCGGATTCCATTGATACTGCTGAAGACAGGGAGCGATTTGAAAAGATTCTGCGGAAATTGGATATTCAGCAAGCTGCTAACGGTTTAGCCCGTAGTTTTGAGGATGCTTTAATAGTAGCTCAACGCATCGGTTATCCGGTAGTGGTGCGACCGAGTTACGTGTTAGGCGGGCGAGCAATGGAAATTGTTTATTCCGATACGGAATTGGAACGTTACATGACCTATGCCGTGCTAGTAGAACCGGAGCATCCGATTTTAATTGATAAGTTCTTGGAGAATGCGATCGAGGTGGATGTCGATGCGATCGCCGATCTTACTGGCAATGTGACGATCGGCGGTATTATGGAGCACATCGAGGAAGCGGGAATCCACTCCGGCGACTCTGCTTGTTCTATCCCTTACCAAACGCTTTCTGATGCAGCTTTGGCAACAATCCGCCGCTGGACTGTAGAATTAGCAAAATCGCTGAAAGTGATCGGGTTGATGAATATTCAATTTGCCGTTCAAGGGGAAGAAGTTTTCATTTTGGAAGCTAACCCGCGCGCTTCTCGAACAGTGCCTTTTGTCTCCAAGGCGATCGGAGTTCCCTTAGCAAAAATGGCCTCGCGAGTCATGTCGGGCAAAACTCTAGAAGCTTTGGGTTTTACTGAAGAGATTATACCCACTCATGTTTCGGTAAAAGAAGCTGTATTGCCCTTTGCTAAGTTTCCGGGAGCTGATACCTTGTTAGGGCCAGAAATGCGATCGACCGGCGAAGTCATGGGAATTGACACCGATTTTGGCAAAGCATTTGCCAAAGCTCAACTCGGTGCTGGACAAATGATGCCGCTGTTTGGAACTGTGCTGGTTTCGATGCGCGATCGGGACAAACTAGCAGTTGTACCCGTTGTCAAGGAATTCTTAGAATTGGGTTTCAGAGTAGTCGCAACCCACGGGACACGCAAAGTTTTGCAAGAGCAAGGTTTACAGGTAGATTTAGAATTGAAACTGCACGAAGGGCGGCCGAATTTGTTGGATTCGATCAAGAATGAGAAAATTCAACTAATTATCACCACGCCTTCCGGCGAAGAATCCCGCGCCGACGGAATCTTTATCCGCCGCACAGCTTTGACTTACAAAATCCCGATTATTACTACAATAGCCGGTGCCAAAGCGACAGCAGCGGGAATTCGATCGCTAAAATCCTACCCAATGGAAGTAAAAGCAATTCAAGACTATTACCCGCAAACCTAGAGGGCGAAACACCCTATGTTTAGGGTGTGCAGCGCGCACTATTAGTGTCAACTGAAGCTTTTAGTCCGCCAGTCCTCTCGCTCACCCCAGAACTGTTTCATTCTCAGAAAAACCAGGGTTTTGTAGGGGCGGTGCGACCCCTACTCCCCGTGCCCGCCCAGCCCATAGACGAGCGGGTCGGGGTTTCAGACTATCGGGGCAACCGGGCGTGGGATTGCCCCTACAAGAGAATGAAACCGCCCTGCCGTGCCCGCCCAGCCCATAGACGAGCGGGTCGGGGTTTCAGACATCGGGGCAACCACGGGGGGATTGCCCCTACAAGAGAATGAAACAGTCCTCTCGCTAACCAGGCAGCCCGCCAGGGAATGAATTCCCTGTCTTATAGCGAAAGTCCTCTCGAAGAGGACTGAAGAACTCATTAGTCCTCATAGCGAGGACTTTCGCTTTGAGGCTATTGTTTTAACCCCTGCCGGACTGAGGGTTTAACGTTAAGTTGACACCAATGGTCGCGCACCTTACCCTAAACATAAGGTGCCGCCACCAAAACCTAATCTGCATCGGAATCCAAAACTCCGCTAGACAGCATCAACCTCGGCCAAACTAACAAGAAAAAACCCATCCAAGCTAATAAAGGAATCGCGACTAAAACCGTTATCCAAACAGTTTTTAACAAAAACCAACTACCGGAAATCAGACTCGTGCCTGTCAAAAGAATCGACCAAGGTTGACACCACCAAGGTTTGTAACTCCAAGGACTAATAGCTTTTTGATTAGAAAGTTTTTTATCAGAAATAGATTTCATATTTTCAGTGATTTTTTATGGAGAATAGTCGGGCTAGCTGGATTAACCGAAGTTAAACATTCATCACTTCTTCTGCTGTCAGCGTTAATTCGGGAAAAGTTCGCGACACAATTCGTTCACTGCCTTTAAACACGCTTATTTGATAGTTGCCATCTGCATCCAAAAGGTGAACAAATACAGTTGGAATTTTGGGATTTCCCAGAAATTCCCTGCTGCCAATTGCTAAATAATCGACAATCCAATACTCAGGAATTCCGAGGCGCCGATATTCGTCCAATTTGTCTATATAATCGTCCTCCCAATTCGTCGATGTTACTTCCACTGCCAGTTGAATTGGTTCTTGTAAGGCAGAATAAGCAGAACGGTTTGACCGCCACAAATCGCGATCGATTACGCTGACATCCGGTTTCCGCCCTTGTTCGATTCCGGCTTTAGTTACAGTTCTGATAACGGCGGTATTTTTGACTACATAATTTAAACTTAGCCGTTTAATTTCATCTTTAAATGAGTCAGATGTAAAATCCGCAACATCATCATGATTTCTTGTCGCATTCATCTCTACAATTTCTCCATTTACCAGTTCATAGAGTCCATCTTCTGGACATTCTACAAGGAATTGGTCAAAGGTTAATTTTTGCGTGACTGTTGCAATCATAAGATTCTTCCTTATTTTGCAGTAATACTATTAGTCTATATTACCACAGGCAGGAAGAAATTTGTTTTTTTGACCCCAGACATCCAATTATAAAATCTAAAATCTACAATTAAAAATCTCAAATCGATTCAGGTAAATGGTAAAATACGAGCGCCAGCCGGCAGATTGAGTTAAATATGTCACCTACTTGCTAGGGTAGAAAGTAACAAACCTAGAAATCGAGCCACTCCCAGGTCAACCCCGAACCATGAGACTAGACGAAGCCGTAGAATTTGCCGAAAACCCAGAGCCGCGCTGTCCCTGCGTCCTCCTGCTGGACACCTCCGGCTCCATGCAAGGCGCACCGATAGATGCCTTGAATGAGGGGCTGGAAATTTTTAGGAATGACCTAATTAAAGACGAACTAGCTAAAAAGCGAGTCGAAGTCGCGATTATTTCGTTTGACAATCAGATCAAAGTCGTGCAAGACTTCGTTACCGCCGACCAGTTCGAGACGCCACTGCTGACAGCTCAAGGACAAACCCACATGGGCGCAGGCATTCAGCTAGCATTAGATACCATTGCCGCCCGCAAATCCGAATACCGCAACAACGGCATTACCTACTACCGCCCGTGGGTATTTATGATTACCGACGGCGAACCTCAAGGTGAATCCGACGATGTTGTGGAAATAGCAGCACAGCGGATTAAAGAGGAAGAAACTAACAAGCGCGTGGCATTTTTTGCAGTCGGAGTGGAAGGTGCTAATATTCCCCGTCTCGCGCAAATTGTCGATCGCACGCCTGTAAAATTGAAAGGATTAGACTTTAGAGAGATGTTCATCTGGCTGTCGGCTAGTATGCAGAGAGTTTCTCACTCAAAAATTGACGAACAAGTAGCACTGCCGCCACCCGGATGGGGAACTGTTTAGTCATTAGTCATTGGTCATTAGTCATTAGTTATTGGTCATTAGTCATTGCTCATTAGTCATTGGTCATTAGTCATTGGTCATTAGTCATTGGTCATTAGTCATTGGTCATTAGTCATTGGTCATTAGTGAGAGTGCCGTAGGGACACGGCAGTGCCGTGTCCCTACAAGGGCTAGTACCTACGAACCCAGAAAAGTGCTGTAATTAGGGATAAATAAACCCGTCCAGACTTTGCATAGTTGTGAATTTACGAAGTTTTGAGTTAAAGAGTTATTAATGCAGAATTCATCCTTTAATTGGCAAGTTGTAGGGGCGTCGGTGATAGGTACGAGCCACGAAAAAAGAGCGCAGCCTTGTCAAGATGCCCACTGCTGGCGTCTCTTGCCAAACGGTGTTTTAGCGGCAGCGGTTGCCGACGGTGCGGGCTCGGCAGCACTCGCAGAAGTTGGGGCCAAAATTGCTGTGGAAGCGGTTGTCGAAACGATTTGCCAGCAACAGGAAAGGCTGCCTGAAACTGACGACGAATGGCAGGTATTCTTGACAGCATCGCTGCAAGTCGCGCGGGCGCAGGTGGAAGCAGAAGCGGCTGTGCGGGAAGTGGCTGCGAGAGATTTAGCCTGCACTTTAATTGCGGTTGTTGCTACACCAGAATTAATCGCAGTTGCTCAAATCGGCGACGGTGCGGCGGTAGCAGGTGATAGTGCAGGAAATGCGATCGCCCTGACAGTACCTCCCTGCGGCGAATACATCAACGAAACTATCTTTTTGATTTCGCCGAATGCGATAGAAACAGCGCAATTTCAGGTACTGCGGGAAAAACTGCCGCACTTAGCCGTTTTTTCCGACGGCTTGCAAATGCTAGCTCTCAAAATCCCAGAAGGCACGCCGCACAAGCCGTTTTTTGCGCCTTTGTTTCGGTTTTCTGGCGAGTGGAAAGAAGAAGAAGATGCGAAACAGCAGTTAGAGTCATTTTTGCGATCGCCCCGCGTTTCCGAACGCACCGATGATGACTTAACATTATTGTTAGCAACTTTTTCGACCAATGTCTAGTCTGTTCAACTTGAGATATTGCACCATTCTCAAGAACAGGCAAGATGCCTGTTCCACAAAAGATAAATTTTCTTGTGGAACAGGCATCTTGCCTGTTCAGAAAAGGCTTATTGAGAATGGTGCAAGATGTGATCTCAACTCCACTTACAAAAAGCGGATAAAAAATTATGACAGATCCACGAATTAGTGCCAGAAGCTTGCTGCGAGAAACATTTGCTACTACGGGGCCTATATACGCTCCCCTGTTGACAATCAATTTTCCCAATTTTATATTGGTCGCGCTCAATAGTTTTGGCAATCTCGGTTCAGCAGGTGTTCTTTTCTTTATCTACTCGTTCGTGGCAGTTCCTTTATTTTCGGGAGCCATGATTTTCTACACTTACCGAAGTTTGACTCGAAATCAAGTAACTGTGGGTCAGGCTTTCAATCAAGCAAGCAGAAGATTGCTGCACCTTATTTTGGCTTATATTTTGTTTGTGGGGGTGGTGTTTGCAGGCTTCATTGCACTAATAATTCCCGGTCTTTATGTATCATATCGCTTAACATTTTCATTGTACGCTACCGTCATTGATAACTCTTCGGCGGTGGACAGTCTTAGCAGCAGTTGGAAATTAACTAAAGGGCGCTGGTGGTTGCTATTTCGAGCGATTTCTCTGATTGTTTTGCTTGTTTTTGTGCCAATAATATTGATTTCCCTATTAATCGATCCGACGGCCAAATCCGTAGGATATCAGCTTACAAGTAATCTACTCGGATTTTTAGCCGGGCCGTTGATGAATGTTTATTTGGTTTTATTGTACCTGCGCCTGCGGGAATCGGCAGCAACTATTCAATAGACATCTCCGAAAAATCAAGTCAAGGGCTGTCAGGATACCTACCCCACAAAAATTGTTAGCGCTGTCTCGCGAGCGGTGAAAATTTGGCGCGGTTCTATAATAAAATCGAGGTGTCAACAATTTTGCTTTAGTTTGTACAGTAGGTCGTCATTTGCAAGCACAAGAGATTAAGGATCAGCTCAACTCCCTAATTAGCGACGCAGATCTAATAGATCCGAGTTTAGCGAGAAGATTGGATGAAATCAATCGCTGGGTGAAAGATATTAAACCCGGTTCGCTAACGGCTAAAAAATTTGTGATGGCTTTTTTGCTGCAGCTTATCCGAGATTCTCAGGTTTGGCTGGCAGTTCAATCTCTACCTTCGGAAAGAGAACAGCAAGCCGCGTTTGAGTTAATGACGCCGGGAGAAAGGTATTGGTACAGCTATCTATTTCCTAAATGGCTGAGCGAAAACGATCGCAAATTTTACATCTGGAAACAAAAACTCAAGGCCGGCCAATTCGATCCGGGAGATGATCTCGTGATTCGTGCGATCGCAGCCCGAATTGTCGATCGGCAAGGCACTGTTTTGTATCGATATGTTGCAGACCTTTCTATGGCAACCGATTCCATCGTTAGCAACCGCCAACAGCAGCCCCTCTGCATTCAAGTCACTACTCTTTCGGATGAGTTTTCTGAACTAAAATATCAAAATTGGCAACAAACTCTTCAAGCTTGGGGGATTGACAGAGGATTATTCTTAAGTTATGATAAAAATGATGCAAATTTCTTGAACCAGTTAGTTAACATTGCATTATATAATAGTGATAATTTGCCCGCAGGTCGTTACCTCAAGTTCCCGTAAATCAAGCAGATATGCTGCTGAGAATAGTTCGACTGCTCCAAACTCCGTGAAAAAAAAAATTTGACTAACTCACATATTGCACAATTCTCGACAATGGCAAAAGCCTAGTCCCCAGACAGCTTCCCGCAAAAGGGAAGGCGGAGCAAGATTCTTCCTCCCCTTTTCTGGTTCCGGGAGGGGTCTGCCAGACGGCGACAACAGGTGCTTGATACCAAGGCTAAGCAGGGAAGATTTACCGCAGCAATCAATCTTGTTAAATAACTAGCAACTCGGCCTAAATTGAATTGAGATTTGATTTAATCGCCGTGGAATTGTGGGAAAAAAAATCAAATTACATCAAAATCAAATACTATGACTGTACAAGGTACGAGCATCGTTGAAAATAACTTGCAAAAAGTCTGGGAAGAACTGGAAGCAGCCCGAAAAATGCAGGATGACTGGATGAATTACGGGGTAGATTTTGTGGATTTGTACGTGGAAGATGCTGGCGGGGAGTGGTTGGAAAAGTGGGGAAAATGTGAAGAAGAATTAGAGCTAATAAAAAATAAAAAGGTAGATATTGAAGCAGTCAAAGCAGCGATCGACCTTTCCAGCTTTCAGCAGACAAAACTGCTGGAAATTGCCTTGAATTGCCGTTACTCTACCAGCTATTACTCCGAGCGCCCCCAGGAGTCTCCCGCTTGGCAAGAGGTTAAGTACAAACGGCTGTCACTCTTAGGCGCAGCGATTTTCGGTGCTGTTGTTACCGATTACCTCTACCGCGAATATCCAGAACTCGATCCCGATGCTATCTCAACCTTAAAAGCTCGTTTAGCAGATCCGAAAAAACTTGCGGATTTTGCACAAAATCTGAAATTAAACGAACTCGGTTGGCGCGTCTGGAATGGGAAAGAAGCAGACAAAAGCGAGCAGACTAGGAATTTTTTGGAGGCTTTTGAAGCTTTGTTTGGCGCGATTTACTTGGAGTTGAATCGCGATTTTTTCCGTGGGGGAAACTGGCTGATTCAGCACTTGATTGAACCAAACATTAGCCAGCATCTGGATCTAACTCAGCCGCGACAAGTAGGGCCAGAAAACGAGGTGAAACGGCGGGAAATGCTGGGTGCGGCTATTCTAGATGCGATCGCGATCGACTATTTGTACAACCGCTTTCCCGAACGCAACGCCAGCCAGCTAACTCGCTGGAAAAATATGTTAGTGGCCAAAGAGATTTTCCCCAAAGACTTTAAGGCAAAACTAGGCAGTCAGTACCTGGAATTGAGAAGCAATTTCTCGCGTACCCGCGACTGGTTGGTGGATAACTTTATCCAAACCGCAGTTGACGAACTGGAAGAGGAAACAGGCGATCGACTAAAATAAAATCAACTTGTCAAAAAAATTGGGGAAACAGCAATGGTTACACAACTGCAATCTCCCGAAAAATCAAATATCATCTACCCCGACGATAACGGCGAACCGATGTCAAACAATACGGATCAGTTTCGATTAATTGTTTGGATTAAAGAAAACTTAGAATTGCTGTTTGCCGATGATCCAAATGTTTTTGTAGCAGGTGACTTGCTTTGGTATCCGGTGGAAGGAAATAATAAACTTTGCCAAGCACCAGATGTGATGGTAGTTTTGGGCAGATCAAAAGGATATCGAGGTTCCTACCAACAGTGGCATGAAGATAATATTGCACCGCAAGTCGCGTTTGAAATTTGGTCGCCGGGAAATCGTCTGACTCCGATGATTGAAAAATTCAGATTCTACGAACGCTACGGCGTGGAAGAATACTATTTGTACGACCCGCAAACATTAGAACTGACAGGATGGTTGCGGGTTGAGTCACAATTAGAAGCGATCGAACAAATGGACGGTTGGGTAAGTCCCAGACTGGGAGTGCGGTTTCAATTATCAGAAACAGGACTCGAAATGTTCGGGCCATCTGGAGAACCGTTTAGGAGTTTTGTGGAACTCGATCAACTGATCCAGCAAGCCGAGGCGCGGGCCGAACAAGAACGGCTGCGGGCCGAACAGGCAGAAATGCTGCTGGAACAAGAACGATCGCGATCGCAAGCTTTGGAATCAAGACTCCGAGAAATGGGCATCGATCCCAATCAATTGTAAGCACAACTGCAAAATTGAACTATTGTGGAACAGGCCCTCGTAGCCTGTTGCTGAGTTTTCCAGGGCGGGCTCTCCTGCCCAATCCCTACTCCCCACAATAAAATTGAACTATTGTGGAACAGGCCCTCGTAGCCTGTTGCTGAGTTTTCCAGGCCGGGCTCTCCTGCCCAACCCACAATAAAATAGAATTATCGTGGAACAGGCCCCAAAGCCTGTTGCTGAATTTTCCAGGGCGGGCTCTCCTGCCCAAGCCCTACTCCCCAGAATAAAATAGAATTACGGATCTATCAGTGGGGTAGCTTTCTTTAATCTAAAATCCAAAATCTAAAATCTAAAATCGATTGATGCCCCCATACCCTAAGCGAATTCTATGCAGTTGCAGCGCCAATTTAGCGGACAACTGATTGCGATCGACACCAAAACCGCGATCGCCAGCGGGGGTGAAGGTCGCATCTACCCGATCGCCCAAGACTCGTCCCTTGTAGCAAAAATCTACCACAAACCGACAGACGAAGACGGCGACAAACTCACAGTCATGTTCAGTATGCCGCCGGATGCGCCGATCGCGGAACCGGGGCACGCTTCCATTGCTTGGCCGATCGATTTGCTGCATACTGTGGGCGGGCGAGAAAAAATCGTTGGTTTTGTGATGCCGCGCGTCAACAAAGTGATGCCGGTACACACTTTCTACACACCCAAAACCAGGCGCGAACAAAAACCGCTATTTAGCTATCTTTACCTCCACCGTACCGCCAGAAATCTCGCCTCGGCTGTAAACGCCCTCCACGTCAGGGGTTACGTCATCGGCGACGTAAACGAGTCGAACATTCTCGTGACGGATACGGCGTTGGTAACGCTGGTAGACACGGATTCGTTTCAAGTCCGCGATCCTTATACCGGTTACGTTTATCGGTGTCCCGTGGGGAAACCAGAGTTTACGCCGCCGGAGTTGCAGGGGCAGACTTTCCGCGATATCGATCGATCTCCAGAGCACGATTTGTTCGGTTTAGCTGTATTAATTTTTCAATTGCTGATGGAAGGTACGCATCCGTTTTCGGGAGTTTATCTCGGTAGCGATGAACCGCCGTCTTTGGAAGCAAGAATTCGATCGGGCCATGTCCCCGGATGCAGTAGGGGCGGTGCCCCCGTGCCCGCCCGCTACCGCCCGATGCCGGCTGCGCCTCCTTTTGAGATGCTGCATCCGCGGCTGCGGCAGATGTTTATCCGCTGTTTTGAGGAAGGGCACGGCAATCCTTCCGCGCGCCCGGATGCGAAAACTTGGGTGAATGCGATTCGGGAAGCGGAAGATGCTTTGGTAACTTGCAGCAAAAACAGTCAGCATAAGTACGGAAATCATCTCAGTCGGTGCCCTTGGTGCGATCGGGCAAAACTCCTCAAAGGCCGCGATCCGTTTCCTTCGCGGCAAGCAGTCAGCAACGGATTGCACTTGCAGCCCGCGAAAATCAAGCGTAAAAAGCCCCAACCCCCGCCCGTCGTAAGGGAGCCCGCAGTCCGCCGGCAACAGCCCGCCACGGGGCTGCCGCGCCCCATCGGCCAGTACGCAGTGCCGTTGCTACCGATGCCGATGTCTTCTCGGAGTCGGACTCCTGCGCCTCAGCTTCCCGTGGGCAAGTTTGAGCGCATTGTTCAGGATGCTGCTTGGGGTGGTGTTTGGGGGAGTTTGTGTTTGGCGGCGATCGGGGGGATTTATTCGGTAATAGCTGAGGGCGGCGGGGCTATTTTGGGGGCGATTTTTGTTGGTACGATTTGGGGCTGTTTTTTTGGGATGATGTGGGGCGTTTTTACTTTGCCGCCGAATCAGATTTGGCGGAAGTGGGGGGGAGTTTTGGTGGGGGCGGCTTGGGGGGCTTTTTTGTTGGCGGCGATCGGCGGTGCGGTGTTTGGGGCAATTAATAGCACTCCGGGGATCGGGGAGAGGATTTTGGCTGGGGCGGGGGTTGGTACTGTCTGGGGCTGTGTTTGGGCGAGTTTTCGGCCTCCTCTGGCGCTGCCGGCGGGGAGGGTGTGGGGCCGGCGGGGAGGGTATTTGGGGGCGGTCTGGGGCTCGTTTGTGGGGACTCTGGCTGGTGTTTTTTTGGGGGCTGGGCTGGTGGTTTGGCAGCAATACGGTGTCCAGATGCGGCCGGTGGATGAGTTTGCGCGTTTGCTGCTGGGTGTGGCGATCGTGGCGGCTGGTGTGGGTTCTGTTGGGGGTGTGGTTTCTGGAGGTTTGTTAGGTTTGTGCGGGTTTGCGCCGAAGCTGCCGATTTCGTTTCAGCCTTCGGGGGTGAGGGGTGGGGCTTTGGGGGCGATTTGGGGCAGTTTTTTGGGGACTTTTGCGGGTGCTGTGTTGGGGGCGCTGGTGTCTGCGATGTTTCCGGCTGTTAGCGCTGGGGTGCCGGTGGAGTTGGGGCCTGTGGCGGGGGCGATCGTGGGGGCTGGTTTGGGGGCGATTTGGGGCGTGGTTTCGGGTACTGTTTGGGGGGCTTTGGGTAAGTGGTGATTCGGTTGATGTCTGTTTTTGGGTGGAAAATGCGTCTATGCCTAGGTGTAAAAATCGAGGGGTTAATTTTTGGGGCTATAATGTATATGCTCTAAGGGTTTGAGGCAGTTCAAGCAATAAAATGGTAGACGCAATCGCTGGAATCTATGCAGGACAAGGGTTTGAGGGCTGTCTGAAAAGTTGGGTATTGACAAGTCGAAGGCTGAAATGGTACTTTTGTTTTATGCAGACGCAAATGAACGTTGAAAACCAAATACAGCAAGGCTTCTGGAACGGGCAGCCGCAATTAACCAAACTCCCTATCAGGGATTGAAACAAGACCGTGACCTACAATTAAACAGAATTAGCAAGAGCCGCAATTAACCAAACTCCCTATCAGGGATTGAAACCCACCACTTCTTTTTGCGGCAAGTTTGGCGGCCTGTGCCGCAATTAACCAAACTCCCTATCAGGGATTGAAACAATATACGAGCACGGGATGTAATAGTGATTGAGCCGCAATTAACCAAACTCCCTATCAGGGATTGAAACATGAACTCTGTTTTAGCTGGTACAAAATATGAACAGCCGCAATTAACCAAACTCCCTATCAGGGATTGAAACTCGCTTCTTGCAGAGGAAAGTCAGCCAGCGATCGGGGCCGCAATTAACCAAACTCCCTATCAGGGATTGAAACATAAACCGGACTTGCGTATATTTAAAACCTACTGCCGCAATTAACCAAACTCCCTATCAGGGATTGAAACACGATCAAAGACTGGCTGTCTTCAATCGTGGATTGGCGCCGCAATTAACCAAACTCCCTATCAGGGATTGAAACTAATTTCCCCGAATTCTCCCACTGTAGAAAATGAGCCGCAATTAACCAAACTCCCTATCAGGGATTGAAACCACTGAACACAAATGGAAAGCTTAAAATTCCCAACGCCGCAATTAACCAAACTCCCTATCAGGGATTGAAACGAATTTCAATTAAGAATTCTGAGAAGTGGCCAAGCCGCAATTAACCAAACTCCCTATCAGGGATTGAAACAATTAAAAAAGATTATTGACAAAAGCATAAAAACAAAAGCCGCAATTAACCAAACTCCCTATCAGGGATTGAAACTTTCTCTCTCCCTTCGATTTTTACCAGTGCGGTTTTGCCTTGCCGCAATTAACCAAACTCCCTATCAGGGATTGAAACGGGAATCGCCTTTACGCAGTTTGGGTGACAACTCCCGCCGCAATTAACCAAACTCCCTATCAGGGATTGAAACCCGGCGCCGGAGGGGGCTGATCTCGATCGCCCTGCAGCCGCAATTAACCAAACTCCCTATCAGGGATTGAAACGAGAAAAGTTAATTTGACCACAAACCACACCGTTTAAGCCGCAATTAACCAAACTCCCTATCAGGGATTGAAACCCTAGAACAAACTCTACAATAAGAATTAGTAGCGGCGGCCGCAATTAACCAAACTCCCTATCAGGGATTGAAACGCAAATGGATTGCGGGCTGCGGGTAAACACGAGGCTGCCGCAATTAACCAAACTCCCTATCAGGGATTGAAACATACTCGATCGGCGGCAATAGGGCAAGTGATTAATGCCGCAATTAACCAAACTCCCTATCAGGGATTGAAACGCTTGGTAGATGCCAATTACTTGGATGTAGCGGGCCGCAATTAACCAAACTCCCTATCAGGGATTGAAACTTGGAAAAAATGGCGGTATTTTGGGCTCGCAAAGCCGCAATTAACCAAACTCCCTATCAGGGATTGAAACCCCCGCAGCGCTGGCACGACCAACGCAAAAAAACGCCGCAATTAACCAAACTCCCTATCAGGGATTGAAACCAAGATTTTACTGGCAGCCTGTCGGGCGATCGTAAGGCCGCAATTAACCAAACTCCCTATCAGGGATTGAAACACAGCAAGTAAAAGAGTGGTTTGCTCAACTTGAGGGCCGCAATTAACCAAACTCCCTATCAGGGATTGAAACTTGATGTCTTTGTGCCGCTGATCGGGATGATTGAGCCAGGCCGCAATTAACCAAACTCCCTATCAGGGATTGAAACTCATGGATTTATAGTAGAAGACTTAGAAGCAGTTGAGCCGCAATTAACCAAACTCCCTATCAGGGATTGAAACTAACTCCTAACGATGTGTAACCCGCAGAGAACAAGTCAAACAAGCCGCAATTAACCAAACTCCCTATCAGGGATTGAAACCTCGTTTGTGCGCCGCTCCCCTCGCTCGTTCTCGCCGCAATTAACCAAACTCCCTATCAGGGATTGAAACGCCTGAAACCGTTACTACGCAAAGCTTTCAAGCCTCTAAGCCGCAATTAACCAAACTCCCTATCAGGGATTGAAACGCACGAGTGAGGCGATCGGCCTGCGGTGGAAAAATGCCGCAATTAACCAAACTCCCTATCAGGGATTGAAACCCTGACAGCAGACGAGAGACTAGACTCTACAAAGCCGCAATTAACCAAACTCCCTATCAGGGATTGAAACATATCATAATCGCCTTGAAGAGATACTCTTTCTTGCCGCAATTAACCAAACTCCCTATCAGGGATTGAAACGTTTCAGTGTCGAGTATTGCTAAATTATCAAGGCCGCAATTAACCAAACTCCCTATCAGGGATTGAAACTAGGAATGCTGCTGCGGGACTCCGATGTTGCCAGCCGCAATTAACCAAACTCCCTATCAGGGATTGAAACTGGTTGGTATTGTCGGTGAAGCGATGAATGCTTCAAACGGCCGCAATTAACCAAACTCCCTATCAGGGATTGAAACGTTGGGGCGATCTGGGGAGCAACCTGTCACTTTTGCCGCAATTAACCAAACTCCCTATCAGGGATTGAAACCATCAATCAGTCGAATATCCGCAAAAACTTCCCCCGGCCGCAATTAACCAAACTCCCTATCAGGGATTGAAACAGTCCCGTTATCCAATTGCAAACAAGCTTTACACAGAGCCGCAATTAACCAAACTCCCTATCAGGGATTGAAACTCCAGCGATCGCTTTTACAGAGGGGCGATCGCTTGCCGCAATTAACCAAACTCCCTATCAGGGATTGAAACAATTTCAGAAGTTTTAACCATCTTTGATTCTCCTGCCGCAATTAACCCAACTCCCTATCAGGGATTGAAACCAACTTGCTGTAGGGATTATTTTCGATTAATTTGGGCCGCAATTAACCAAACTCCCTATCAGGGATTGAAACCTGGAAACACAATTGATTCAATTTCTGGAATCGGCCGCAATTAACCAAACTCCCTATCAGGGATTGAAACCCATAAAAGTATGTCTAAGGTCTTAGTTGATATTGGCCGCAATTAACCAAACTCCCTATCAGGGATTGAAACTTTAAGCCAATTTTCGAGGTACTTTCAGCCTTGATCAGCCGCAATTAACCAAACTCCCTATCAGGGATTGAAACTTTCGGAAGTATTCACCAGAGGAGGAAAGAGGGTATTCTTCTCCTGACTCCTGACTCCTGACTCCTTCTTCGCCACAACCAACCTAAATCCCATCTTCACTTCAAATGACAGTGACAATTCGGCTTTTCAATCAAAGACTCAACCAAAGCATTCAAAGCAACCGCCGCCAACAATCCGCCGCCAAAAGTTCCCACAGTCGTAATATAAGCAACGCCCGATCGCACTAACCGCCGTTTCGCCACCGGAGAATGACTAAAACCGATCGGCATTCCAACTACCAAAGCCGGTTGTAGTTGCCCACTCTCGATCGCCTCGCAAACCGCCATCAGCACAGACGGCGCATATCCTATCACTAATATACATCCTTTTTCCAGTTTCAACAACTTATCAAACCACTCACCCTGCCGCCAGAATTCCTGTTCCGCTTCTGCCGCAGCATTGATGTGCGGGTCATCAATTAAAGTTGCAATACTTGTTCCCAAATGCGCCAATCTAGTTCCATCCAAAGCCGCAAAAACAGGCGGCACATCAGCCACAATTTGACACTGAATTTTCAAAGCTTCCCGCGCCGATTTAATCGCTGTTTCGCTCAACTTCACAAACGGCAGCAGCGAACAATCTCCGCAGGCTAACACCAGTTTTGAAAGCAAGTCTACCTCAATTTCCGAGCGATCGGGCAAATCCGGCAACAAATGCTGCAACGACTCCCCAAAATCCTCCGGGTGAGTGTGCGCCCCCGCATCCCAACCCTCCCAAAGTTGTTCCAACTCATCCAACCCCCCCTCAGTTTCGGTCTGCAACAGCCTTAATTGCGCCAGTGCGTCCGCTTGCACCGCTTGACAGGAAATATCCCGCCCCAGCAATCCTTCCAGCGCCGAAGCCGTTTCTCTGAGGCGAACAATTTGCTGAATAACCGACAGATATTGCCGTTGCAGAGTCCCCATCAGCGCGTCTGGCGAAGCATCCGCGTCTGTTTCTAACAGTTTGCGGATGTGAGACAGTTGAAAGCCTTGCTGCTTGAGTGCGACTATTCTTTGCAGCCTTTGCACATCGCTGCGGGTGTACAATCTGTAGTTAGAGGTCGATCGTACCGCCGGAGATAGCAGCCCCAAAGCGTGATAATGTCGCACCATCCGAGGGGTAATTGTGCCTTTTACCGCTTCTGTAAGTTGTTTGATTGTCAGGTATTCTTGCATTGGATTTTGGGAATTTTGGGATTGTATATTTGGCTTTCTGATTCACCCGCAATCCTAGGAGTGAATCAATTCCCACGCATTCACCCACAGTCCGCCGGGGATTGAAATCCCCGTCTCATAGCAGAAGTCGGTTAAAACCGACTGAAACATTAAATTTAATTCTCAACTATCTTCAGTCCTCTTTCAGAGGACTTACGCTATGAGACAGGGAATTCATTCCCTGTCGGACTGTCGGATGTAACGAATGACAAGTTGAGGGCGAGGGCCTTGAGATTCACCCGCAGTCCTAGGAGTGATTGAAATCCCCGTCTCATAGCAGAAGTCGGTTAAAACTGACTGAAACATTAAATTCAATTCTCAACTATCTTCAGTCCTCTTTCAGAGGACTTACGCTATGAGACAGGGAATTCATTCCCTGTCGGACTGTCGGATGTAACGAATGACAAGTTGAAGGCGAGGGCCTTGAGATTCACCCACAGTCCTAGGAGTGATTGAAATCCCACGCATTCACCCACAGTCCTAGGAGTGAATGAATTCCCCGTCTCATAGCAGAAGTCGGTTAAAACCGACTGAAACATTAAATTCAATTCTCAGCTATCTTCAGTCCTCTTTCAGAGGACTTGCGCTATGAGACAGGGAATTCATTCCCTGTCGGACTGTCGGACTCTGGTACTCAACGAGGGGCGAGTTGATGCTGGATTTATTTTGGTTTCACTCTTGACATTGACACTAATGTCAAGGTTTAGGGTAAAGGAGTCATCTACCAAATCAAATTTCCCCCATGACTCCCAATTCCCTCCCCAATTCTCGCCTCTGGCGCCTCGCAGAAGAACATCCAGATGCTGTGACTGCCGCCCTGTGCGGAATTCTAGTAATCTTGGGTTCGCTAGCCCTGCAATTCGGCTGGCTGGGCGTAGCCGTCTTAATCTTACCCGCAGCTTATGTTATCGGCGGCTATTCCAGTACCCGCGAAGGCTTAACAACCCTTTTTCAAGAACGCGAATTAGATGTAGATTTGTTAATGATTGTCGCTGCTTTGGGCGCGGCCGGTTTAGGGCTATGGCGGCAAGAATATCATTTAATTGTTGACGGTGCGGTGTTGATTTTAATCTTTGCAATTAGCGGCGCCCTTGAAGGTTATGCTATGCAGCGGACTGAACGCAGCATCCGCAGTTTGATGAGTTTGACGGCGGATACTGCTAGAGTGGTAATGTACGGCGGGGAACGGGAAGTTGCGATCGACAAATTGGAAATAGGCGATTACATTTTAGTCAAGCCCGGAGAAATCATCCCCACAGATGCGATAATTATAGAAGGCTACAGTGCGATCGATCAAGCCTCGATTACCGGCGAATCGATGCCCGTGGAAAAAACCAGCGGCGATGAAGTCTATGCAGGTACAATTAACGGTGTCGGCGCGCTGAAACTCGAAGTTCATAAAACTCCAGAAAGCAGCTTGATTCAGCGAGTGATTCGGCTGGTTCAAGAAGCGCAAACAGCAGCGCCGCCTTCTCAAATGTTTGTGGAAAAATTCGAGCGCGGTTATGCTAAATTAATTGTAGGTTTAGGCTTGCTTCTCGCAACTTTGCCGCCCTTTGTTTTGGGCTGGAATTGGGAAGAGACAATCTATCGGGCGCTGATTTTCCTAGTAGTCGCATCCCCCTGCGCGCTGATGGCTTCGATTATGCCGGCGCTGCTTTCGGGAATTGCTAATGGGGCGAGACAGGGGATTTTGTTTAAAAGTGGCGCGCAATTAGAGATGATTGGTAAAGTCAGGGCGATCGCCTTTGACAAAACCGGAACTCTCACCACCGGAAAACCCGAAGTTATCCAAATTGTACCAGCAGCCGGATATACTGAAACAGAAGTTCTGCAATTGGCTGCAGCCCTAGAAGCTCATTCCGAACACGCGATCGCCCACGCAATTGTCAGCGCCGCCCAGCAGCAACAGTTACAATTGTCAACCGCTACCGACGTACAAGCAAAAATCGGCCAAGGAATTGTCGGCAAAGTCAACAATCAAATCATTGCCATTGGTAAAGCCGAATTTGTCGAAGCAACCTCCGAATTGACTCAAATCAGCCAGCAGTTGCAAGCCGAAGGTAAAACCGTTGTTTGGGTAGCAAAGAACGATCGGCTTTTGGGAATCATTGCAGTAGCAGATACCCTCCGCCCCGAAGCAGCAGCAACAGTAAAACACTTGCAAAAATTAGGCGTAGAACATATAATTATGCTAACCGGCGACAACGAGAAAACAGCTCAACACATCGCCCGTCAATTAGGCATCAAAGAAGTCTACGCCGAACTTTTGCCAGAAGACAAAGTGCAGGCAATAAAACAACTGCAAACCCAGTATCAAACTGTAGCAATGGTAGGAGACGGCATCAACGACGCCCCCGCCCTCGCTCAAGCTTCCGTCGGCATTGCGATGGGAATTTCCGGCAGCGACGTTGCTTTAGAAACTGCTGATATAGTATTAATGGCAGATAAATTAGAGCAACTAGCTAAAGCAATTAGTTTAGGCCGCCGCGCTCAAAAAATTGTCAAACAAAACATTGTTTTTGCACTCAGTTGCATTATAGTGTTACTGGCTGCCAATTTTCTCGGAAACATCACCATGCCTTTCGGCGTAATCGGTCACGAAGGCTCTACAGTAATAGTCACATTAAGCGGTTTGCGACTGCTCAGAAATTAGACCAATCGAGACAGAGGAAGAGTGATATCAAATCCGCTCTTCATCGGAATTATTAGTCTCTCTCTTCTCTTCCTCTGCGTTCTCTGCGTTCTCTGCGGTTAAAAAATCCAAATATTAAGAAAAACTACAATTTTTGTTTGCGTCACTCAAAACACGCTACCGTCAAAAGTATAGAATCATACCAAAATCTAAAGTTGCTCGAAACTGCAATAAAAATTAACCTAGAAAAAGTCTAGAAAATGGTATAGAACTGATTGCACCAAGAGCAATGGAAAACAAGTTTTCTGTTGGAGGCTATTATGAACCACAAAGTCCTTGGGGCCACGCGGAACGTTGCAATTGTTGGCCCTTATTTAAGCGGAAAAACCGCACTGCTCGAAAGTTTGCTGTCGGTGACAGGAACCATTACCCGCAAAGGAAATGTCAAAGATGGCAACACAATAGGTGATAGTTCGCCCGAAGCACGCGATCGCCAAATGAGCGTAGAAGTAAACGCCGCCACCGCTGAATATGAAGGCGTCCGCTTCACATTTCTCGACTGTCCGGGCTCGGTAGAATTTGCCCAAGAAACTTACAATGCGCTGATTGGTGTGGATGCGGCGATAATTGTTTGCGAACCCGTTGCCGATCGCACTTTAACCCTCGCACCCCTGTTTAAATTCCTCGATGATTGGGAAATTCCCCACTTAGTTTTCATCAACAAGATCGATCGAGCTTACACAGACGAAACGACTTGCGGCACCAACTTCACCGAGGTGATCGACGCGCTCAAATCCGTTTCCAGTAGACCGATCGTACCTCACCAATATCCGATCGGCAAAAACGAACAAATCATCGGTTTTATCGACCTAGTAACCGAACAAGCTTACCACTACCATCCGGGCGCCGCCGCAGATCCCGTCCCGCTTCCAGAACACCTCAAAGCAGAAGAAAGCGCAGCGCGGCAGCAAATGCTCGAAGAATTGGCGAATTTTGACGACCATTTACTCGAAGAATTGCTCGAAGAAATCAATCCCGACGCCGAAGAAATTACCCGCGATTTAAAGATGGAATTAGGCGCAGATTTAATTGTGCCAGTATTCATCGGCATCGCCGAACAAGATTTCGGCGTGCGGCCTCTGCTGGAAGCTTTGCTGAGGGAAGCGCCGACACCGGAAACAACAGCCGATCGCCGTGGCATTATACAAAGTGAAAACAAAGTTCTGGCTCAAATCCTCAAAACCTATTACACACCGCAAGGAGGCAAACTATCGTTAGTGAGAATGTGGCGGGGGACGCTGGCAGACGGAGCAAATTTGAACGGCGTTCGAGTTAACGGTTTGTACCGCTTGACCGGCCAGCAAACGCAAAGTTTGCAGTCTGTCAGCGCCGGGGAAATTGTGGCTTTTGGAAGGCTAGAAGGCTTGAAAACAGGCGATACGCTGGGTTCTGAGGAAGAATTGCCAAAAGCCGAAATCATCCCGCCTGTCTACGCACGGGCGATCGTCCCAGAAAAGCGCAACGATGAAGTTAAGCTGAGCTCCGCTTTAGCTAAATTGCTAGAAGAAGACCCATCTTTAGTCTGGGAACAGCACGGCGACACTCACGAAATTATACTTTGGGGTCAAGGCGAAATCCACCTGAAAGTAGCCTTAGACAGGTTGCGCCGCAAGTATAATTTGCCGATGGTAACTCACTTACCGCAAGTGCCGTACAAAGAAACCATCCGCAAACCAGCATCTTCCATCCACGGGCGCTACAAACACCAAAGCGGCGGACACGGACAGTTTGGCGACGTGTACCTCGACATTCAACCGCAGCCTCGCGGAGAAGGTTTCACCTTTAGCGACAAAATAGTCGGCGGCGTCGTCCCAAAACAGTACATTCCCGGCGTGGAAGTGGGTGTGCGCGAGTATTTGGACCGCGGCCCGCTGGGTTTCCCGGTGGTAGACGTAGCGGTGACGCTGACGAACGGTTCCTACCATTCTGTGGACAGTTCCGAACAAGCTTTCAAGCAAGCGGCGCGTTTGGCGATGCAGGAGGGAATGGCGAAGTGCGAACCGGCATTGCTGGAGCCGATCGCCAAAGTTGAAATTTGTGCTCCGAACGAGTGTACATCAAAGGTGTTGCAGTTGGTCAGCGGACACCGGGGCCAAATTCTCGGCTACGAAGGTAAAAAAGACTGGAAGGGATGGGATGCAGTTTCTGCTTATTTGCCGATCGCAGAAATGCAGAATTTGATCGTAGAATTGCGATCGCAGACAATGGGAGTAGGATTTTTTAATTGGGAGTTCGATCGACTGCAAGAAGTGCCGGAACCTTTAGCTAAGCGGGTTTTGCTAACGACTGGCGGCAATGGAAACGGTAACGGTAAAAGTTAGGTAATTGTCTTAAAAAACCCGGTTTCTTCAATAAACCGGGTTTTTGCACGAGTTGCCATTTAAGTTTATTGCGATCGATTCCCATTTACCTCACATCTTGCACCATTCTCAAGAACAGGCTTTCCGGCCTGTTCCACAAAGAGTGAATTTTCTTGTGGAACAGGCCGGAAAGCC
>NZ_JAUBUJ010000037.1:0-72332 GCF_036705405.1 Microcoleus sp. B13-B6 | reverse complement strand
ATATATTCAAACTCTCTTCTTGCAACTTTCCCTGGTCGCATTGGTAAGTCTTTTTCGAGACGCTCAATCGCTTGAATTCCTGTCATCTCATCAACCGATATAGTGTGTTCTCCATTTTGACTGCGTTCAATCGCAGTCAGATATAAGCCTGTAATATCTTTAACTTTTGCATCAAATTCTTCATCCACAGGGGGGGGTTAACCAGTAGCGCGAGGCGTGTGGTTTAATTTCTGCTTCTTCTAATAATCTGCCAACATGGCGGACTGATATACTTTCAATAATGCCTTGAAACATGATTTCCTCCGCCAGTTCTCTAGCTGTCCAGTGACTTATTGGTCGTCCATAATCGGACGGTGAGGAACAGGCTGCAAGCAAATAACTCGGTTACTTGTTCCATGCTAAATTTTACTGGTGCACCAACACGCTCTCGATCTTGTAATCTTTGCAAAATCGATAAGTCTTTTCCCTCGCTTTCCAACCATCGGTTTCGCCATAAGCGAGCCATCTGTCGGTTAATCTCTAGGCTTCGGGCTATTTCACGATGGTTTTGACCATCTGATGCCATCAGAATGATTTTGGCTCGTAGCACGATCTGTTGCGGCGTGTTGTGTCTCTTGCTCAACTGGTTAAGTTGATGACGCTCGCCATCGCTTAATTTTAATGTTTTAGGCATTAATAAGGCCATATATGACTCCTTTATCACCTACCGAAACTGGTCTAAACTAACTATGTTATTCTACCACAAATATAGTCTGTCTACTTACGCCGAGCTGTACTAGTTTTAATTAAAACGTAAAAGTAGTTCGGAATAATCCAATCCAAATACTATCATTAGCAGCATTATGCTCAGGATTAGTAATCAACAAAACTCCCGGAGTAATAAAGATGTTGTTAGTAAGTGGATAACGATAAGATAGCTCAAAATGCAGCGAACTATCGCGGTCTAAGCGAGAAGAAACATCATTACTTGTCACCTTCGGGGGCATCCCAAAGACAAAATTTAACTGACTCCCTAACTTACCCAAATCTGGCACTACCGCAGTAACTGCCCAACTCCAGATATCGGCACTAGATCCCTTTGAACCATCTAAACTATTAACACGGGGCGAAGACTCAGCCCTAGCATTAAAATAGCTAACCCAAGCGCCTAAAATCAACTTATTGCTCAACTTATAAGTAGATTGTAAGCCATAAGCATTAGAAGAAGTCGCTGTACTTTTTCCAAAAGGTGACTGAGCAAATATACTGCCTTTACTCCCCGTTACATTAACAGTTGAACCGCGTTCAGGAGCGTAGTAATGACCGTAGGTAAAAGCGATCGCTAACCTATTAGATGGAGTATAAGTTAACTGAGTTAAAGCAGTATATTGACCGCCAAATAGTCCCTCAACTGGATTGCTACCACTCATAGTTGAATAACTGACACCAGCGGCAATTTTATCGGTAAAATTATAATAAACTACAGTCCCCGTACCCGAAGCAAACGAATAGATAGGACTTTCACCACCAAAATTAGAAATAGAAGAAACAGGATTAAGTGCAGGGAAAATGGGAGTAGGATAGTTTGCACGAGGTGCAATCATTACTTTACCGCGTTTACCTATAGGAAACTCATACAACAACGAGCCTAGCTGAAGCTGAATATTATTGGTAGTGTTATCGGTAGTGTTAACGGCACCAATCAGGCGAGTCATATCTGTTCCTGTAATACTACTACCAAAATTGCTGACATTTCCAGCCCGAATGCTAGTACGTAATCGGTCTCGACCTGTAAAGCTGGTATCAAAGTTGAGATTTAGGCGCGCTGATAAGGTGAGATTTTCATTCAAGTCGTCCCGGGGCTTTTCCCCAGGAGGAACAGCTTTCTCGTCTCCAAAAGCACTAATTAAATTAAAATCTACTGTTCCCCGGAGCACTGTAGTAGTGCTAAACTGATTTTCGTTGAGAGAGGTTACTCGCTGTTCTAAATTATCTATTTTAGCGGTGAGAGTTTTCAGTTCAGTAGCAAAATCTGCTTGTAGCCTTTGTACAACTGCCAACTCTTCTTTATTGGGGAATGTATTGCTTAAGCTATAAATTATACGTCCAACTTTAATCAAGCAAGTATTCAAGGCAGCAGCAAATTCATAACGGGTTATAGCACGATTACCCTCGAAAGTACCTTTGCCAGAACCAGCAACGCAACGATATTTTTCTACCAAGCTTCGCAGCGCTTCATAAGCCCAGTCCCCCGGACTAACATCTCGCAAGTCTGTGACACTGGTAACTTCCTCCATAGCATCTGGTGGTTGGCTATATAGTTGGGGCGGTTGTAATTGGTTAGTAGGAATTTCTTGGACTTGAGGTTTATCATCCGCGTTAACTGAGGGCAACCTATTACCAGAAGATACTTGGTTTTCTAATGTGTTAGAAATTACCTTTGAATTACTCAGTAATTCTTCCCAATACTTCTCGGATAAGACTCGATCTCCCCTAACCTCCTTACCTTCGATCTGGCTTAAGGAGGGGGGGACATAGCCCTCCTCCTTTCCAAGAGGAGTTGGGGGAATATTCGACGATTCAATATTACTAACCGACAAGTCTTGGGATTCTTCCCCAAAATCATTTGAGTTTAAAGTTGTTACAGATAATGGACGCAGAGATTCGTTAGTCGTATTAATTTCATCAGTTGATGTAAGCATAACATCTGAAGGCTCTGCCAATCTAATAACTTGCTCAGTAGCCTCATTCTTCTCTGGCAAATTCGCAGTTGTAGTTGTTTGAAAGTCCGGTAATGGAATATCGGCAAGATTTGCTTGCCCCAATACAGGGGGTAATATTAACAAGTTACAACCCAGTATTAATGAGGTTAGCGGCAACGGCAGACTCAATTTGCTCATAATTTCTCTTTCCGATCGTACATACAATGGATAACAAACCTTTTTATCTCCGAAGGCAGGAGGCAGGAGGTCGGAGGCAGGAGGCAGGAGGCAGGAGGCAGAGGCAGGAGGCAGAGGCAGGAGGCAGAGGGCAGGAGGCAGAGGCAGGAGGCAGAGGGCAGGAGGCAGAAGGAAAACAGCCCTCTGTTTCCTGCCACATCGGAGGGAACAAGGGTTTAAGACCGAAGGCAGGAGAAGTCGAATCCCCTACTGAGAAAGCTCCTCCTGCCTCTTGGGGAGCATCTCATATTTGTAAAAACACTTGTTCTGGCTCCTTCCTTCTTCCTCTTTCCTCCTTCCTTCTTCCTCTTTCCTCCTGCCTCTTCCCTTCTGCCTCCTGCCTCCTGCTTCCTGCCTCCTTCATTAAGGACGAACTCTAAATTCATTATTGGCAGTTTCAATCACTTTATTAGCTACATCTTCAGGAATTTTAGTGTACCCTAATTCTCGATTAAATCCTTGACCTTTAGTTAGAATCCATGTCAAGAAGTTCTTATTAGCTTGGACAAGAGTTTCATTGGGATACTTTTCATAGAACAGTAGCCAACTCAAACTAACCAAGGGGTAGCCATCTTCGGGGTCATCAATATCTTCCGTCGTGAAGTCATCGTTAAACTTGATATTAGCTAGGGCTTTTTCAGTCTCTGCCAAAGTTGGTTCCACGTAACGACCAGCCCGATTTTCAATCTTAGCTGTAGCCAGATTATTCTTACGAGCAAAGCTTGTTTGCACATAGCCGATCGCACCATCAATCCTTCGTACTTCTCCAGCCACTGCACTATCTTGAGGAAGGGCAGCGAAAACCTGAAATCCCCAATTAGGTTCCCGCGCCGCTTCTATCTTTCCCCCCGTAATTTTTCGCAAGTATTTAGTGAGGGTGAAGGTAGTACCGCTACTATCGGATTGAACTATAACTTGAATCTTTTTGTTAGGAAAACGGGAATCAACCTGGTTCCAATTGGCAATTTTGCCTGTGAATATTTGTGCCAGTTGCTCGCGAGATAACTTGACATCGGAGGTCACATCTTCAAGGTTGTAAACAATGGCTATTGCCCCTCCTCCTGTGGGTACCATCAGCAACCCATCTTCTATCTGATTTTTCTCAATTGGGGTAGGAATTAAAGTAGTACCTCCGAAGTCCAGTGTTTTATTGATGAACAACCGAATACCACCTCCACTGCCAATGGAATTATAGGTGAACTTGACGCCTGTTTCCCGTTCGTATTCTGCGCTATAGCGCTGATAAAGAGGTTCGGAAAAAGAAGCACCAGCACCCTTAAGTAATTGAGCAAAAGCAGCATTCGTAGTGAAAGCAATTGTTGTTGCAGTTAGTGTGGCAGCGACAATTCTCTGCCAATTACGGAGCGTAAATCTCTTCATGGATCTGTGCGGCAAAATTGCATATTTTGACTGTTGATGTGCTAAATATTGATTTTCTTGCGGTAAATGACGACTTTATTACCATCAGCAGCAATTTCTAACCAAAAATCCCGAATGACAAATTGATAGAAAAATTCGCCAAGACGGGTACTCCGCCAAGTGCTGATAAGTGGGTCATTAGGTGCCCATTTTTTGAAAGCTTTTAGAGCAATTTCAGGGACTCCACTGGACTCTATTTGCTCGTCAACTTGAATAAGAGTGCCAGTGGGAGTAACTTGTACTTCAACTTCAAAGCCTTGTTGGTTTTGGCCTCGGAGTATGTATATTAATGAACCATCTGACTTGAGTTCAATTCGGGCTTGATTAAATGCAGCGTTTGTCGCTGTCTTTGCTGAAGACATTGCGGGAAGTGCTACTTCTTCGAGGGGTATTTTTCGGACTATTCCTCCTAGATTTTGGGCTATTAATGAACTTCCACTGTCAGTAAAAGACTGAGCTTGAGCCTCACTCAAATAAACAGAGGAAGTTAGCATAGCTATTCCTGTAAGTGTTAACAATTTCTGCCAATTTGTTGCATAGAAAATTATCATTTTTTTGGTTGGTTGTTTGTTGTTCATTATTTTTAAAAGTGACAAATTGCCCAGCGAATCAATCCTTTCTCTCCAGCGTCAACCCAGTCAAGTAACCTCTCTTGCATTTTTGTGTAATTATCTACTCACCTAACTGTACCATACTTACCTGGAATAGGCTGTATGTTAAAAGAGCGTATGTGACAGTTGAGGGTGCGGAATGGGGGATTAAGGAATCAAGCTAAGCAATCCTATTGAATTTACTCGATATAAATTTGCCGGAAATAATTGGGCAGTTGTTCATTGATTAATTTGTCAATTGCTGAAGATCTTGGTTGATAGAAAAAAGGTTGTCGTGGATAAATCCGATCATTAGCCCAATGTTCAGACCAGTCGGTAGTTGTAGTAATACACTGTCGGGCAAAATCCTTGAGATTGTAGCGTTCTTCCTGTTCTAAGCAACCTGATAAAAATATGTCAACATAAGACTGAACAATGGGATAGCGATCGCTCGGTGTAGCCATACTTTCTTGCTTAAGAGTATAAATCCATGCTTGCCCAGGCTCTACCAGTAGGCCATCTCTCAGTACAGTGAATTCAGATGGGCTAACTAAGCGGCGACAATAGAAATATTCTCGTTTATCGGTAGCTAACAATTCTGTCGGGTCTGTGATTGAGTATATAACACCATTCAAATTGCTATTAGGCTGAGGAACTACTCCTAAATAGGTTGCATCAAAACCAATACGTCCCCCTTTAGCAAACCAACCACGCCGATAACCCCGTACCTTAACTGGATAAGCAGTACCAGCCCTAGGAGTGGTGCGTTGCCTAGAACTATCTTGCATGAGACTGCCATAACCAATGATGTATTGTGGCTGTTTGGAGTCTGGAGGTGGATAACAGTTATTCTGTTCAGACGTAGCAGAATTTAAGTTTGATTCTGCCTGAGTTATTTTCTGAGGCAGAACTACTAATAAAGTTAATAGTAAGCCTGACAAACGAAAAAATGGCTTTTGTTGGCTAATCATGTTTTTTTCTTGCTTGTCGATTGGATATAAAATAATTATGCATTATTGGCAATAAACAACCAATAAATTTCAGCTTGGCAAGGTCTGCGACCACTGCACAATATTATTGCACAAATGAGTAACTTAATCTCTCTCACTTCTTCTATTTGTATCAAGGTCTGATTCCTCAATCATCTGAGATCGCTCAATGCAGATTGTCAGTTGTTGTGCTAAAACTTGAACGTGAGGTTCATTTAGCATTGTGAAATGGTCACCTGGAACAAGGTGGATATCCACAGGTTGAGCAGAAAACTTGTTCCAGCCTAATCCTAGTTCATCTAAAGTTTCCGAGTAGGCATGACTAACAGCATCAATCTCGCTAGCCCTGAAAAACTTAATCTGAGATGGATAGACTGTTTGTGGCATATAAATAGAAGCAGTTTGATGGTTAGCTTTGAAAACTTGCATTAAGCCGCGAAGTTGCTTTATTCCAACAGCGGGTGGCAGTAAATTGACCATTTGTAACTGCTGTTTGAAGTAGTTCAGTTGCTCCAGAGGATCAAGAACGAGGAGAGCTTCGTCCGATACGTTTAAGCTCTTTCCGTAGATACTTTCAAATTGGCTAGCAATCATGTTCAGCCATCCAGAATCATCAAGACTATGAACATCTACTTCATTAGTTAGATAACCTGGTACACCAGAATCCAAAAGGGCAAGTAGAGCAACCTCATAACCCCGCTGATGTAATTGAGTCGCCATCTCAAAAGCTACCATACTTCCAAAGGAATGACCGCCCAAAAGATATGGTCCAGAGGGTTGAATGGACTGTATTGCTTCAATGTAACAAGCTGCCATGTCCTCGATTCGTGTGTGCGGCTCTGATTCCCCGTCAAGACCGAGTGATTGCAATCCATAAAACGGTTGCTCTTTACCTAAATGATGGGCCAGGTTGTACAAGTTGATGGTATTGCCACCAACTCCAGGCACGCAGAAGAAAGGCCGCTTAAAACCATTAGGCTGAATTGCTACCAAGGGAGACCAATTTTTAGCATTTATAGGCTGGCGGAGAGTAGTCGCTAGTTGTTCAATAGTTGAGTTTTGGAAGAGAGTCGCCAAGGGAAGATTTTTCTTGAATTGCTGCTCAATCCTCGCCATCAATTGCACCGCTAAAAGAGAATGACCACCCAGATCAAAGAAGTTATCTTTTACTCCAACAGGGTAAATTTGAAGAACTTCTGCCCAGATTTGTGCCAGTTTCTGTTCCACGATGTCTTGGGGTGGAACAAAGCTAGCTTGCATAGCGAGGTTGTTTGTATCAGGGGAAGGCAGGGCGCGGCGGTCTACCTTACCGTTAGGAGTTAGTGGCAACGACTCCAACATCACTATTGCATTTGGCACCATATATTCTGGCAGCTTGGTTTTCAGGAATTGGCGCAACTCGCTGATTGTGGGTGCTGTGTGCTGTTGTGCCACGATGTAGGCGACTAAGCGTTGGTCTCCTGGGTTGTCTACTGTTGTTGTAGCGACAACTGAGTGAACGGATGGGTGTTGGTTTAGTACCGCTTCTATCTCGCCCAATTCGATGCGAAAGCCCCGTACCTTAACCTGGTGGTCAATGCGTCCTAGGTATTCGATATTGCCATCGGGTAAATAGCGTGCTAGGTCTCCGGTTTTGTAAAGCCGGGAATTTAGGTTAGCGCTAAACGGGTTGGGGATGAATTTCTCTTGTGTCAACTCTGGACGGTTGAGGTAGCCTCGCGCTAAACCTGCACCACCGATGTGCAACTCTCCTGGTACGCCAATCGGTACTGGTTGTAAGTGCTTGTCTAAGATGTAGATTTGTGTGTTGGCGATCGGGCGTCCAATGAAAATCAAATTCTCTGAGGATTCAACCTGATATATTGATGACCAGATGGTGGTCTCTGTGGGACCATAAAGGTTCCACAAGGAAGTGCTCCTTGCTCGCAATTGACTGGCTAGCTCCCAAGGTAAAGCTTCACCTCCACAAAGTATTTTTATTGGACTGCCACTTTGCCACTTGGTTTCTAGAAGTAATCTCCAAGTAGCTGGGGTTGCTTGCATGACTGTTGCCCTAGATTTGACTAACAGGTCTAACAACTGTCTTCCATCAAAGGTCACTTGACGACTGGCTATCACCACACAGGCACCTATAGTTATAGGCAGAAAAATTTCCAGAGCAGCAATGTCAAAAGTAATGGTGGTAACCCCAAGGAGTATATCTTCTTCTGTAATGCCTGGCTGGTGGTGCATGGCAGATAGAAAATTTATCACAGCATTATGTGAAATTTGAACACCTTTAGGCTGGCCTGTAGAACCGGAGGTATAAATCACATAAGCCAAGTTAGTAGCTTGCACACCAGTGATGGGATTGTCCTGAAAAGACCCACAGATAAGTTGCCAGTCAGTATCCAAAAAGACTTGCTGCGCTTGATATGGTGGCAGCCTGTCAACCAGTCCCTGTTGCGTCAGGAGCACTCCTACTTGAGCATCTTCGAGCATAAAGCTCAAGCGCTCAGTAGGATACTCTGGGTCAAAGGCTACATAAGCCCCACCTGCTTTGAGAATCCCAAGTAGTCCTACCACCATTAAGAGTGAGCGTTCTACACAAATGCCCACCAGCACCTCACGACCAACGCCCAAACTCCGCAAGTAATGCGCCAATTGGTTAGCGCGACAATTCAACTCATGATAGGTCAGTTGTTGATTTTCATATACCACTGCTACCGCATCCGGGGTGCGTTGTGCCTGCGACTCAAACAACTGATGAATACACAAATCATGAGGATACTCTACCTGAGTCGAGTTCCACTCCACGAGTAACTGTCGTTGCTCAACTTCACTCAACAGGGGCAGTTGCGAAATTAGCCCCATCGGATTGGCAACAATTGCTTCAAGCAAGGTTTGGAAATGACCTGCCGTCCGCTCAATGGTACTGCGATCAAACAAATCTGTGTTGTACTCCCACACACCCACCAGCCCCGAAGCCGTGTTCTCCATGACTAAGGTCAGATCAAACTTTGCCGTTGCGCTTTGTCCTGGCAATGAAGTGACCGTTAAACCAGTCAGCTTTATTTCGGGCATAGGGGCATTCTGGAGGACAAACATCACCTGGAATAGTGGTGTATGGCTTAATGAACGTTGTGGCTGCCAGGCTTCCACCAGCATCTCAAACGGCAAATCTTGATGAGCATAAGCATCGATTGCCATGTCCCTGACGCGACCCAATAATTCGGCAAAGCTGGGGTTGCCCGAAACATCAGTACGCAGCACTAACGTGTTGACAAAAAAGCCGATTAACCCCTCAATTTCACTGTGATTGCGGTTAGCAATGGGAGACCCTACCAGAATGTCTGTCTGTCCTGTGTAGCGGTAAAGTAATGTATCATACGCTGCCAATAGCGTCATGAACAAGGTGACTCCTTGTTGCTGACTTAGTTGTCCCAGCGCCACAGTTAGCTCAGAAGACAGTGCAAAGGTAAAGTGTTCCCCACGCTCAGTTTGCACAGGCGGTCTGGGTCGGTCGGTGGGTAGCGATAATAAAGCTGGTGCGTTGGTCAGTTGTTGTTGCCAATAAGCCAGTTGGGTTTGCAGGACATCACCTTGCAACCACTGTCTCTGCCACAGTGCAAAGTCCGCGTATTGTACAGGTAGTGGCGCTAGGGGTGTTAGCGTAGCGTGCCCCAGGCTAGGCTGCCCTTGACAAAAAGCATTGTATAGAGAACCCAGTTCCTGAACAAACACACCCATTGACCATCCATCACTGACAATGTGATGCATACACACTAGTAATATGTGGTCTGTCTCGGACAGCACTACTAATGTTGCCCTGATTAATGGTTCACTGGCTAGGTCAAACGGTTGAATAGCTTGTGAACTCGCTAATTGCTGTGAGGCGATTTCTTGCTCGGTTGTGGGTAAATGCTGCCAGTCTAGAATTGACGGCGTCCAATCCGTTTCTGGGTGAATGATTTGAACGGGTTGTCCATCTACTGTGATGAAGTTGGTGCGTAAGGCTTCGTGGCGATGAATGATTTCTCGCAAGCTTTGTTCTAAGGCTGTCACAACAAGCTGACCTTGCACTCGCCAAGAAAGTGGCATGTTGTAGTAAGCACTATTGGGCTTTAGCTGGTCTAAAAACCACAAACGCTGTTGAGCAAATGACAGGGGTATGTCTGCATTCCTTGGGGTTGCTAAAAGCGGTGGGTAAGTCAGTTCTAACTGCTGTTGCTGCCACTGCTCAATTTCTTGCGCCATTTGTGCAACGGTTGCTGCTGCAAACACACTGTGCAATGGCAGTTCTACTTTGAAGGTGGTGCGGATGCGTGAAATCAGTTGGGTTAAAAGCAGCGAGTGTCCCCCGAGTTCAAAGAAGTTATCATGTATGCTCACTTGCTCTACTTTGAGGACTGATGCCCAAATCTGCACTAGCATTTCTTCGACGGGCGTCCGCGGGGCGACAAATTTGTCTAATAGTTCGCGGTGTAACTGTGGAGAAGGCAGGGCGCGGCGGTCTACCTTACCGTTAGGAGTTAGTGGCAACGACTCCAACATCACTATTGCATTTGGCACCATGTACTCTGGCAGCTTGGTTTTCAGGAATTGGCGCAACTCGCTGATTGTGGGTGCTGTGTGCTGTTGTGCCACGATGTAGGCGACTAAGCGTTGGTCTCCTGGGTTGTCTACTGTTGTTGTAGCGACAACTGAGTGAACGGATGGGTGTTGGTTTAGTACCGCTTCTATCTCGCCCAATTCAATGCGGAAGCCCCGTACCTTAACCTGGTGGTCAATGCGTCCTAGGTATTCGATATTGCCATCGGGTAAATAGCGTGCTAGGTCTCCGGTTTTGTAAAGCCGGGAATTTAGGTTAGCGCTAAATGGGTTAGGGATGAATTTTTCTTGTGTCAACTGGGGACGGTTGAGGTAGCCTCGCGCTAAACCTGCACCACCAATGTGCAACTCTCCTGGTACGCCAATCGGTACTGGTTGGAGATGGGTATCTAATAAATAAATTTGGGTGTTGCTAATGGGACGACCAATAGGCACTATAGATTTATCGCTTTCCCTTTGACACCTCCAGAAAGTGACATCAATTGCTGCTTCTGTGGGACCATAAAGATTATGCAATTCGGCATTTACAAGCTTAAAAAAGCTTTGCTGGAGTGCAAAAGGTAAAGCTTCACCGCTACAAAAAACTCGCTTGAGAGATGTTAACTTTTCCACCCCTGGTGCTTCCAAGAACACCTGAAGCATTGAGGGGACAAAATGCAGAGTGGTAATATTCTCCTCGGCAATCAGGTTGACTAAATATGCACTATCTTTATGTCCTTCCGATTTGGCAATTACTAAACGAGCGCCTCTTATTAGAGTCCAGAAAAACTCCCATACTGATACATCAAAACTGAAAGGAGTTTTCTGGAGTACCGCATCACTTGCTGTTAGTTTATAGGTTTGTTGCATCCAGAGGAGACGATTATAAATCCCCTGGTGCGTGTTCATTGCTCCCTTTGGTTTTCCTGTAGAACCGGAGGTATAAATCACATAAGCCAAGTTACCAGCTTGCACAGCAGTGATGGGATTGTTGCGAGGAAACCCACAGATAAGTTGCCAGTCAGTATCTAAAAAGACTTGCTGTGCCCCGTGCTGTGGCAGCCTGTCAACCAGCCCCTGTTGCGTTAACAGCACCGACACTTGAGCATCTTCGAGCATAAAACTTAAGCGCTCAGTAGGATACTCTGGGTCAAGGGGTACATAAGCCCCACCCGCCTTGAGAATCCCCAGTAGTCCCACCACCATTTCCAGCGAGCGTTCTACGCAAATGCCCACCAGCACCTCAGAACTAACATCCAATGCTCGCAAGTGGTATGCCAATTGGTTAGCGCGACAATTCAACTCTTGGTAGGTCAGTTGTTGATCTTGAAACACAACTGCCACGGCATCTGGGGTACGTTCAACTTGTTCCTCAAATAACTGATGGATACACTTATCAGATGAATAGTTTACTTGAGTGTTGTTCCATTCCACCAACAATTGATGGCGTTCTGCGGTCGTCAACAGTGGTAATTCTGCAATTCGCTCTTGAGGATTGGCAACAATTGCTTGGAGTAAAGTTTGAAAATTTTGGGCTATGCGAGTAATTGCTGTTGCATCAAATAAATCAGCACTGTAATTCCAGACACCCTCTAAACCTCCTGAAACTTCCCGGTACTGAACTTCCAGGTCAAACCTGACCTGTTCATCAATTGGCAAAGACATGTCTTGGATAGTTAAACCTGGCAAATCCCAAGAAGATTGTGGGGTGTTATGGAGAGAGAACATCACCTGTACTAGGGGATTACGGCTCAGATCTCTTTCTGGCTGTAGCTTTTCTACTAACATCTCAAAGGGTAAGTCCTGGTGGGCGTATGCTGACAATGTGGTTTGCCGCACTTGCGCTAAGAAGTCAGCAAAGCTGGGGTTGCCAGAGAGATCGCCCCTTAATGCTAGGGTATTAATAAAGAAACCTATTAGCTGCTCGATGCTCTTGTTGTTGCGGTTAGCGATCGGGGAGCCAACAACAATATCTAATTGACCAGTGTAACGAGAAATTAAGACCAAAAAAGCTGCTAGTAGAGTCATAAACAACGTTGCATCTGACTCTTGGCTCAACTGCTTGAGGCGTTGTGTGAGGTTGCGATCGAGTTGAAAACACTCAACTCCACCTCGAAAGGTTTGAACTGGGGGTCTTGGTTTATCAGTAGGTAGTTCTAGTGCAAAAGGGGCATCCGCTAATTGTTTTTGCCAGTAACCCAGTTGCTGATCGAGGACTTCGCCCGTAAGCCACTGGCGTTGCCAAACTGCAAAGTCAGCATACTGAATAGGTAATTCAGGTAGTGGGTTCGGTAATCTTTGAGCCAAAGCTACGTAAAGCTGAGATAACTCACGTTTGAAGATGTTCAAAGACCAACCATCGTAGATGATGTGGTGCATCTTCAATAGCAGTACATACTCTTGGTCACTCAGTTGGAGTAAAGTGAATTGTATTAAGGGGTCAACAGCTAAATCAAAGGGCTTGGAGGCAAAGGACTCCGTTATCTGTTGAATCTGCTCGGTTTGCTCCTGGGCTGACAATCCCTGCAACTTATGAATTTGCAAAGTTACGGCAGTGGGAGGAGCAATGCGCTGAACAGGTTGTCCGTCCACGGTAGGAAAAGTGGTTCTTAAGACTTCATGGCGGCGAATGAGTTCACTAAGACTTTGTTCCAGTGCAATTATATTCAGCGACCCATATAGTCTTTGAGCATCCAGGAAATTATAAGAACGACTGTTTGGTGACAAACGGTGCAGAAACCAGAGTCGCTGTTGGGCAAAAGACAGTGGTAGCTCACCGTCCCGTGGCACTTTTTGAATGGGCAACTGATAAGAAGTCTTAGCCTGCTTTGCTTGCTGTAAAAACAGTATAATTTCTGTTTTACGCCTAGTTATTTCCTGAAGTAACGTTGGAGTTAACACTCCTTCAGGTGCATGACAGCGCAAGCGATCGCCATTTGCCTCTAGGTTAATATTCAAGTTGCTCAAACCGCCGAGAAATTCAACAATACTGTTAGCCATGCTCATAACTCCACTATTTCTACGTTAACTTCTTTTACTGGCAAATCTTGTGTTGCCCAATTCATTACTTTCATGTAGTCTGCTATCCCAGCTACTGTAGGAGACTCAAACATTAGCTGTATAGACAGCTCAAGTCCAAAAGCTGAGTTGATCTCCAACAGCAGTTGAGTAGCTAGTAAGGAATGACCACCAAGCTCAAAGAAGTTGTCATTAACGCCAATACGTTCAACTCCCAGAACTTGACTCCAGAGTCGAGCCAGTTGAGCTTCAATTGGGGTGCGAGGTAAAACAAAGCCTGTAGAAAGATTTCTTGTGACTGTATCAGGGGAAGGTAGGAAGCGGCGATCTACCTTGCCATTGAGTGTTAACGGCAAGGCATTGAGAACGACAAAAGCCTGCGGCATCATGTAATTGGGTAGCTTTTGTTGGATATATTCACGCACCTGCGGCACCAGTTTCTGGGCTAACTTACCACGTAGAGGATTGTTACTATCGTTAGTCCAGGGCTTGTTTGTAACGTGCTGGAGTAACGTTTTGTGATGAACAGCAGGCACTAAGTAAGCCACAAGACATTTATCACCAGGGGTGTCTTCTCTTACTACTACAACACTCTCTTGTACCAAGGAGTGTTGACTTAAAACTGCTTCAATTTCGCCTAACTCGATACGAAAGCCTCGAATTTTTACTTGATTGTCGATGCGTCCTAAATACTCTAAATCACCATTGGGCAAATAGCGTGCTTTATCCCCTGTTTTGTACAGGCGTGCTTGGGGGGCATTGCTAAAAGGATGAGAGATGAACCGTTGTTGTGTCAATTCCGGACGATTCAGATAACCAAGGGTGACCCCAGCACCACCAACGTACATCTCGCCTGGAACGCCCACTGGTACTAGCTTTTGATATTCATCTAACACATACACCTGTAAGTCGGGAATTGGACGACCAATTATACTTGCCGTGCCATTCAAATCAGCTTTGCTTAAGGGACGATAAGTAACATGTACAGTGGTTTCCGTTATTCCATACATGTTAACTAATTGGGGTGATGGGTCGCCGTGGCGCTCAAACCAAGGCTGCAAGCTCGACAGTTCTAAGGCTTCTCCACCAAAAATGACCAAGCGTAATTTCAAGTGGTTAATAGTTGCTATTGACTCTTCTGCTTGAATTAACTGGCGGAAGGCGGAAGGCGTTTGATTGAGAATTGTGACCTTTTCTTTACACAGCAATTCATAGAAGGATTCTGGCGATCTCGTCACTAAGTATGGCACTACTACCAGTCGTCCACCATACAGCAATGCACCCCAAATCTCCCATACGGAAAAGTCGAATGCATAAGAGTGGAAAAGTGTCCATACATCTTGGGCATTGAAGTTATACCAAGAGTTGGTGGCTGCAAACAGACGCACGACATTCTTGTGATTGACTAAAACGCCTTTGGGCTTACCTGTAGAACCTGACGTGTAAATGACGTAAGCGAGGTTATCGGGTGTTGCAGTGTTTTCCAGATTTGACTCATTGTTTTGAGCAACTGTTAAGAAGTCTGTATCTAAGCAAACGACACGCGCTTGATGTTTAGGAACAGACTTTACTAATTGTTGTTGGGTTAACAGTACCGAAAGTGGAGCGTCTTCTAACATGAAACTAAGACGGTCTTGGGGATACTCTGGATCGAGTGGTACATAAGCACCACCTGCCTTGAGAATTCCTAACAGCCCCACAATCATTAAGAGCGATCGCTCTACACAAATGCCTACCAGCACATCTGCTCCCACACCCAAAGAACGTAAGTAATGCGCCAACTGGTTAGCGCGACAGTTTAATTCACGATATGTAAGATGTTGATTTGCATACACTACAGCCACTGCATCTGGGGTACGCTCTACCTGCTCCTCAAAGAACTGATGAATACACTTAGTTTGAGGATAATCTACACCTGTATCGTTCCACTCCAGCAACAGTTGATGACGCTCTTGCTGTGTGAGCAAGGGTAGTAAAGCTACTGATTGCTGTGGATTTGCGGTGATTGCCACAAGCAAATTCTGGAAATGCTTCATCATGCGTGCGATCGTCGCCCCATCAAATAAATCACTGCTGTAACAGCAAAAACCCTCAAGACCTTCCGGGGTTTCCCACAAGTGTAGTTCAAGGTCAAACCGCGCTGCATCAAGTAGCCAAGGCATTTTCTCTACTCTTAAGCTAGGCAGATCCCAAGGAGATAAAGGTGCATTCTGGAAGGCAAACACCACCTGTACCAGTGGGTTACGATTCAATTTTCGCTCCAGTTGCAACTGTTTGACTAACATCTCGAAAGGCAAATCCTGATGGTCGTAGGCGTTTTGAGTCACCTCTCGTACCTGGGTCAATAAGTCTGCAAAGGTCAGTTCTTTTGATAAATCGAACCTCAGTGCTAACAGATTGACAAAAAATCCAATTAACCCTTCGATTTCTTGGCGGTTGCGATTGGCGATTGGCGAACCAACTACAAGATCCGTTTCTCCGCTGTAGCGAGACATTAACACCACAAAACCCGCCAGCAGCGTCATAAACAAAGTGCTTCCCGACTCTTGGCTAATCTGTCGAAGCGCAGAAGTTAGCTTGCGATCTAGTTGAAATGGCTCTGTCCCTCCTCGAAACGTCTGGATCGCTGGGCGAAGACGGTCTGTAGGCAATTCCAACAAAGGTGGTGCTCCGGCTAACTGTTCCTTCCAATAGTTCAACTGACGCTCTAGTACTTGATTGGTCAGCCATCGGCGCTGCCAAATGGTAAAGTCGGCATACTGTACAGGTAACTCTGGTAACTCAGGAGAACTATCCGTGACAATGGCTCTATAGTGGGCAGATAATTCACGGTTCAAAACGCCTAATGACCAATCATCAGCAGCAATATGGTGAATGGCGATCAGCAGTACATAGTCCTGCTGAGCAACTTGCCACATCTTGACCCGCAACACAGGAGCTTTAGCCAGATCGAATGGTTTGTAAGCTTCTTTTATTGCCAGTTGCTCCACTTGTTTCCAGGGATCTGCCACATTTTGTATATCTACCACTGGCAACGTTATGCTTACATTGGAGGCTATTATCTGTACTGGCTTTTTATCCTTGATTTCAAAGCGAGTACGCAGAACTTCATGGCGCTGCACTATCTTCTGGAACGCCCTTTCTAAAGCTTTAATACTGAGATTCCCTACTAAACGTACAGCGAAAACTATTGTGTAAGCAGCACTTTCACCTTCCAACTGGTGCAGAAACCACAAGCGCTCCTGTGCCCAAGATAAAGGTATGTCTTCTTTGGAGGAAACTGGTGCAATCGTCGCAGGAAGCGTAAGACTCGAACTGGTTTGAAGTTCAGATAAGATGACTTCACTTAACTGAGCAACTGTTGGCGATTCAAATAAAGAACGCAACGGTAACGAAGTTCCAAAGGCTTCTGGTAAGCGTGAAATCAGTTGGGTTGCCAGCAGCGAGTGGCCCCCGAGTTCAAAGAAGTTATCATGTATGCCTACGCGTTCTACTTTGAGAACCGATGCCCAGATCTGCGCTAGCATTTCTTCGATGGGTGTGCGAGGGGCAACAAATTTGTCAAATGAGCGATGTAACTGTGGGGCAGGCAGGGCAAGGCGGTCTACCTTACCGTTAGGAGTCAGGGGCAAGCTATCTAGGAATACAAAACTTGTAGGTATCATATACTCGGGCAGTTTCCGTCTGAGTATATGGCGGAGTTCGTCAGTTGTAACTGGCTGTGTGAGAACAATGTAGGCTACTAGGTGTTTGTTACCTGGTACGTCTTCGGTGGCTATAACCACGGTTTCGCGTACACTAGGGTGTTGAGCGATCGCGGTCTCAATCTCTCCCAACTCAATACGGAAACCCCGAATTTTGACCTGAAAATCCTTTCGTCCTAAAAATTCAATGCTACCATCTGGTCTGATACGACCCAGGTCTCCTGTGCGGTAAATTCGCCTCGAACCACATTCTGGATCGCTTAAAAAAACAGCTCTTGTCAAGTTGGCTTTGTGCCAATAACCGAGCGCAATGTAAGGACTTCTAACCGCAATTTCTCCGTAGATATCAGTCTTTTCACCAGCTTCATTTAACAAGAAAACTTCCGTTTCTTCAAACGGATAACCAACTGGGACGGTATTGCGAGTAATTTCTGTTTGCTTATTGATTAAATATTGCAAGTAAAAGCTTGATTCTGTCGCTCCTAAACCATTGATCAATATACATTGGCTGGAAAAATGTTTTTTATATAAATCAACATCTGTTTTAACAGCTTCCTCTCCCCCTAAGACAACTAGACGGATATTAGTCAGATGCTCATTCCCACTCAAAGTGCTAACAAAGTACCTATATAAAGTTGGTGTTGAGTGATAGATTGTAATATGATGCTGTCGCAAGCACTGGGATAGATGAGTTAAACCTTCCTCCTTGATATTGATTGGGTATAAGGTTGCACCATTTAAGATAGCAGCAAAGATATCTATGAGTGCAGCATCAAAGCTATAGGATGATAACAGGGTCAATCCATCTTGCTCATTGATGTGAAGATTATTCGTGTAGCTTTTAATGAAATACAGAATATTTCGATGGTTTTGAATAACACCTTTCGGCTGTCCTGTGGAACCTGATGTATAGAGAATGTAAGCAATAGTATCTGGTGAGATTTCCAGCTTGACTTCATTAGAAGAGTCAGTCAAACTCATGTCATCTATATTAATGAGCGGGACAATACCTTTAGTTAATTCTTGGGCATGGGCTAAGTTCTTGTTGTTAGTAAGAACAGCACTAGCCCTTGAATCTTCTAGAATATAAACAACTCTGTCACTGGGATAATTTGGGTCTAGGGCAATATAGGCTTTCCCAACCTGCAATACTCCCAAAATCCCAGCAACCATTGGTGCATCGTGTTCAAACAATAAAGCTATTCTTTCTTCTCCCAATGTGCATTGTTTCAGGATTATCTGTGCTACTTGATTGGCACGGCAGTTCAATTCACTATATGTCCAATGATAATTCTTTGTATGGACAGCGATATTATGGGGATTTTTCCTAAATTGCTCTTGAAACCTAGCTGGGATTGATTGTTCAATATCTTGTTTGCGAAATTCAATGAAGGGGTTGGATGGACAGACAACGTTACCACGGCTTTTTAAATAGTAAGGTTCCGTTTTTGTTAACAGAGGTAAGGTAGAAATTTGCTCTTCTGGGTTAGCGACGATACTTTCTAGCAATGTCTGGAAATGAACCGCCATCTGCTCAATCGTGCTGCTATCAAACAAGTCAGTGTTATATTTCCAGATACCTTTGAGCGGTCTGGTTACATCAAAAATGGTCAAAGTTAAATCACAAGGAACCCCTTTTGACTCTGGAACTATAGACTCCACAATTAACCCATCACTATCCATAAGTGATACTTGTCCGTTACTCTGATGAGAGAGATCCCAGGCGAACGCCACCTGATAAAGTGGTGAACGGCTTGGGTCGCGTAACGGTTGCAGTCGCTCGACCAGCAGGGGAAAGGGATAGTCTTGATGTTCTAGCGCCCCTAACACACAAGAGCGTACTCGGCAAAGCAACTCTCGAAATGTAGGATTTCCAGACAGATTGGTTCGCAAAACAACGGGATTAGTAAAGTAACCAACAATCCTTTCAAATTCAGTCAGGCTGCGACCAGCCATTGGAGAGCCAATTAGGATATCTTCTTGATTTGTGTAGCGTAGTAACAGTACCTGGAATGCTGCTAGCACGATTGTGTAAAGGGTTACACCTTCTGCTTTTGCTAGTTCCAAGAGTTTGTGGGTCAGTTTTTCCCCGAAAACGAAAGAGTGAGAAGCGCCTTCATAAGTTTGCACTGGTGGTCTGGGTCGATCGGTTGGCAGATTCAGTATCGGCAATTCCCCAGCTAACTGATGTCGCCAGTAGCTCCACAGTCGCTCTCCTTGCTGACTTGCTAACATTTGGTTTTCCCACTGCACATAATCTTTGTATCGCAAATTTTGGGGTAGGAACGCTACGTCTTCGCCTATCTTGATGGCTTCATAAAACACCCTAAGCTCACTAACAAGCAATTCTAAAGACCAGAAGTCTACTGCTATGTGGTGTGCCGTCATTAACAGAATCACTTCCTTTGCACGCGAGGCTTCTGTTAATGTGTTTTTAATCAACAGATTAAAGCGTAGTACGGGTCCGTTGCTCAGGTCGAAAGGGCGATCGCTTTCACTCACAAGCCAGTGGTGAAAGTCATCTTGGCTCCAATTAGCAGCCTCTTGCACACTAAAGCAGAATTCTTGATTTTGTCGAATCGTTTGCATTGGTTCGCCGTACTCTGCGGTGTAGGTAGTTCTCAGAACTTGATGCCGCTCAATTAAACCGATCGCTGCCTGTCGCAATGCTGGAATATTTACATTTGACACTAAATGTGCTGCATATGCAACGTTGTAAGCAGTACTATTAGGTGCTAGTTCATATAAGAACCAAAGTGCTTTTTGCCTATGCGAAAGAGGGTTAGTTTGTACGGTATCAGTACGCTTTTGCAGCAAATAGATAATTTCTTCTTCATATTGTTTAACTTCTGCCAATAATTCAGGAGTTAATATGTTTTCGGGCGCTCGATAGCGGAGTGTATCTCCATCAGTCCACAGTTCAACGTTTTTTTCTGAAAGATTTTCAAGCAAATACTTTAAATTCATAATTACCTTACTGTAAATTAGCAAATCGGGTGCTTGAGGATGAGGTGGATTTAGTGGATGCAATTATTGAGGGACTTGAGAACAGAGGGAAGAAAGGAGGTTGCGCTGTAGAGCATTTTAAGTTTAATTAAGTTGAGCAGGTAATGAGCGAGGAGGTTAGTGCCGACGAGATGTCGTCATTGGGTGCCCATTTTTTGAAAGCTTTTAGAGCAATTTCAGGGACTCCACTGGACTCTATAGCAATCATAAGTGATTTTCTATATCTGTAAAATCTGAAAGTCTTGCTATACAAGAAGTCTAGGAAGACAAGAGGGCGTTATGTTGTGAGACTTAGATCGGATTGCTATATTTGCTCGTCAACTTGAATAAGAGTGCCACTGGGAGTAACTTGTACTTCAAATTCAAAGCCTTGTTGGTTTTTACCTCTGAGTATGTATATTAACGAACCATCTGACTTTAGTTCAATTCGGGCTTGGCTAAATGCAGCATTTGTCGCTGTCTTTGCTGAAGACATTGCTGGAAGTGCTACTTCTTCTAGGGGTATTTTTCGTACTATTCCCCCTAGATTTTGGGCTATTAATGAAACAGGCAGGAGGCAGGAGGCAGGAGGCAGGAGGCAGGAGGTTTTATGAGCTTTATCAGTGGCTCCTCTGCCTTCTGCCTTTGGAGATAAACTTCTATTGTTAGTGAGAGATTGAGCCTGAGCATCACCCAAATAAACAGAGGAGGCAAGGATAGCTATTCCTGCAAGTCTTAAAAATTTCCCCGAAGTAGCCATGCCGGAAGTTCGCATTTTTGTAGTTATTTTTTTCTGGTTCATTTCAATTGTAAAAACTTAGTTTTTGATTCATCCAAGACGGTCTGTTTAACTGGGAAGTAGCCCAAACTAGAAATTTCTTCGTTCACATAGGTCAAGTAATAGTTAACAAATCCTGCTACTTCCGGTCGTTGCCGAATCGCTTTGGCATCCGCATAAATATACAACGGACGAGTTATCGGATATGTTGCCAGGAAAGGGTCTACTCTATCAATAGCGATCGCCCTCAACTTGTCGCGGTTTTGTTGATAGGAGGCATACTCTAAAAAGCCTATCATATAGGGATTAATTAAAGCTTCTGAGTGCAACTGCTCTACAAAGTCATAAAATACCGTATTGGGAGCATTAGTAAGTTGGCTAACGTTCCCTTGGAAAATAGCTTGGGAAAGCAGGTCAACAGAGCCGCCAGTAGCACCCCCCGCTGGGACAATGCGTTTAATCAGCTCTTTTGGCCATTTGGGATTGACATCTGACCAATTTTGAACAGTGAATACTTTTGCCAGTTCGTCGCGCGTCAAACTGTTTGGGACGAAATTATTCTGAGAACTAACTACAATAGTCACAGCATCGGTGGCTATTTGAAAGTTGATCGGCTCAACACCTGATTTGGCACAGGCTGCTAACTCCTGACTGGTAATCGGGCGAACTGCATTGACAATATCTACCTTTTTATCCTCGCAAAATAGCTTGAAGCCAACCTGAGTATCAATACCAGCGAGATTAATCTTGCTGGGATAGCCGTCTTGGATAAAGCGTTGAGCAATAGCCTGACTAATCGGCAAAACTACCTGGCTTCCCGATATCGCCAGTGTTCCCTCTAGTTCCAGGGGTTTTACTTCGGGTAAGACAATACCCTGTTTAGCTGAGTCTTGAGTTGAGGGTGATTTAACTAATTTCCCCTCGACTTTCTGAATACCCAAGTTTTCTTTGGAAGCTTGATCCGTACTAGCTTGATTGCCAATATTTGCTTGTGAGGTTTGGGATTGACCAGCGCAGGCTGTTAACACTAAAACTAGGTTGAGCAAAAATAAGTAAGTTATGTAATTTTTTGCTCTACTTATTCTCATCCTGATTGATGACATATATGGGAACTACCCAGGTAGTTAGGAGGGAAATTGAAAAAAATCGGAAATCTGTTAGTGGGTTTATAGTCTCCTTTCCGGGAGAACCTAGTGTTTACTAGACCTGAAGGTGTCGTATTTATTTGAAGTAAAATTTAAACTTTACCAATAAACAAAATCTACACTATTTGACCAAAAAAGTCAAGCCTAAAACTACCAAACAAATAACTATTTTTAGCGCTAATTTCAGGATAGCCAGAGTCAGGAGGCAGAAGGTAGGAGGCCGGAAACAGGAGTAATGAAAGCTACCTGTTTTTGCGATCGCTCGTGTTCGGCATCCCCTTGGCGGTTGCTATAACTTTATCAAAATTCAGGGTTAAAAACTCAGCTTTCAGGGCGGAATGTTTTTGTAAAACCCATCCGAAAAACATCACGCTTCATGTGTCAATAGTCAACAGTCCAAAGTCCACCATTTAACTATCTTCTCACTTGCACTCGGCTACCATTGTTGTTAATAGGCGGCTTCACATCCTCCTTAATTCCTTTAGCAACTAAAACCATTTTTTTGCGTTCTTCGATATATTGGAGAAATTCTGAGGCAAATTTATGGTTAGATTCAATTGCTTCGACAATCTTTTCGGCGGGAATGACTACAACCTCAACATCTGCCTTGGCGATCGCTGTAACTGGACTTACCTCTCCTGGAAAAATAGCCATTTCACCAAAGGCTTCGTTAAGTTCAAGCTCATCCACTACCTTGCGATCGCCTTTTTCATCTTTTAGGTAAGCCTCTCCCGTACCCTTGAACATAAGATAAAGTCCCTCGTCTTCTTTGCCTTCCTGAATAATGAGCTCACCTTGGCCGTAGCTTTTAAATCTAGCTCGTTGGGCCAATTTTTCAATCTGATTGTCATTGAGCGTTAGGAAATATGGGAGCGATCGCAAATAAGTTACCAATTCCTCTTGGCGATTTTCTAATACTTGAGGAATCCGGCTCGGTATTCCTTGTTTGGCATCGACGCTGTATTGAACTGCGATCGGATAGGGGGCGGTAAAACCATAACGTTTGGTCAGATAGTAAAGTCGGGATTTGAGCTCTGGAGCAACGAAAATAGCTTTTTCAGGCAGCACTTTATACCAAAGGTCGTAGGTGATACTGGAATCTCCATAGGAATTAACCTCAGCAAAACCTTTGCCTTCGATCGCATCTATACCTTCCAACAAGCTACTTAGTGCTGGAATCACTTCATTAGGAGAGTCGTCGTAAGAAAAGCTGGCGGAAATATTTTTAAACATTGCTCCCTGGCCATAATTGATAATCTTTGCCTTCGACAACACACCATTGGGAACATTTAATTTCCAGGCAGGAGTTCCTATGGTGACCGACCACCAATTTTGTTCGAGTACCCGCCCCTGCTTTCCGTCTACCTCAATCCAGTCACCCGTTCTGAAGGGTTTAGCAAATAGCAGCAACAATCCTGATACCAAGTTACTGAGGGTATCTTGCAACGCGAGGGCAATTACTGCTGAAGCTATCCCTACACTGGAACCCAAACCAGTAAAACTTATATCCCAAACTCCATTGAGAATGTGATAGCCAATGGCTAAGATTACTACAGCCCTAGCTACCTGAAAAAACAGGTTAGGGACATGAATTTGCCATTTGATAGTTTCTTTTTTTGTAGTCAGTAAGGCGTTGACTAAAGAAAGCCCCGCTACAATCACGGCAACCCAAGTTAACGTTTCCACAAAACGTGCCCAGGAATCTTTTCCAGCCACGTTCAAAAGCTGCCGCATTACCAACAGCACGGCTAACGGCGGTAACAGATACTCGCGCACCTGACGCAGACCAATTGCTAAGGGGTGTTGCTGGCGTTCCAATCTTGAGGCAGCTTCGCCAAGCAATATGCCAAACAAGGGGAATCCCAATCCTAAAAGCAATAACCATCCCAGAAGTGATTTATCCATGATTGTTTTTTAACCAACAAACGGTAAGTAGCGGGGTAGGAGGCAGGAGGCAGAAGGCAGGAGGCAGGAGGAGGCAGGAGGCAGGAGGAGGCAGGAGGCAGGGGGCAGGGGCAGGAGGAGGCAGAAGGCAGAGGGCAGGAGGAGGTTTATAATTGTTTAGTTTAGTTTGTCCCAACTTCCTACTTCTAACTTCTAAACCATGAGCTACAGAGAGCAATTTATCTGGCAGTGTGGAGTCAAGCTTGCTATTAACTGCTATCGACTTACCGAAAAATTCCCGAAATCTGAAATTTACGGATTAACTAGCCAGATTAGACGTTCGGCAGTTTCTGTGCCATCAAATATAGCCGAAGGCTATGGAAGACGAACGCAAAACGAATATATCCATTTTCTACACATTGCTTTAGGTTCGCTTCGAGAACTTGACACTCAGTTGATTATTTCCAAGGAAGTCGGATTAGCATCTCCTGAACTATTTAGTCCTGTTTTGGAAGAAGTCGATAGGTTTCAAGGAATTTTAGTTTCAAGCATTCAAAAAATCAAATCTTAAAACCCTCCTGCCCCTTGTCTCCTACCTCCTCCTGCCTTCTGCCCTCTGCCTCCTGCCTCCTGCCTCCTGCCTCCTGCCTCCTTCAAACGCCTATTTTTTCCAACTCAACTTCTGCTGCTGCTTCTTTCATAATCTCGCTCAAGAATGTGTAAGCTTCTTCCCATGCCTTTCGCACAGGCGTAGTAAACTCTTCACCCAGTCCTTGCGCTAAAGCCCACAGCAAAGCTTCGCCGACGGTATCGTAGTATTCAGCCTTGACACCATAGCCCGCATGGTCGCGACCCAATTTCTGGACGGCTGGGATAATCTTCTCTGGCTGACGCAAACCTTCGACTGCGATAGCAAGCGTAGCCATTAACTTACCTTCCTGCGGTTTCATATTCCCCTTAAACATAGGACGAAAAGAAGGTGCTAATTCAAACAGCCGATTGTAGAATAGTTCGGCAGCCTTCCCAGAAATAGGCTTGACTTTTTCAAAAGATGACTGAACCAAGTCCACCTGACTTCTCATCAACTTTTGGGCCGTTACTAACGTCCAGGTTTCTACATTTCCTAGATTTTCAATATTCACCGAAGGGTTCTGCATGAATGTGTAGCTATCTGCTACCCGTTCATACACATTCTGAGTTAGCAAAATATAGTTCAACTCAGTTTTGCTTTGTAAGCGACTTGCCAAATACACTGTTTCGCCCCAGATGCTGTACGCAATTTTCTGGGTTCCGACTACTCCTGCTGTGATTGGGCCTGCATGAATGCTGATGCGTAAACCCAAAGCAAAATTACGACGACCATTTTCTCGGCGTTGGATAATGTCTAACATGGCTAGGGCAAAATCAATCGTTCGTTTGCTGTGGTCAAATCTGATTTGGGTGAGTCCACACACTGCTACGTAATCTGTACTAAGAGTGTTTTGCCGTTCTACACCAAAATGTTCTGCCGCTTGGTCAAATTCATCAAATAGTCTGGTAAGCAGTTCTGTTATCTCTACCGGTGACATTTGCTTGCTCAACTCAGCAATACCTGCCACATGGGCATTGAGAATGGTTACTTGCTTGAGGCTGTCGGCAATTACTAACTCTCCTTCGTTTCGGCGATCGACGATCGCGCTGGGTAGGATATTATGCAAGAGAATATCATTTTCTTGCTTCTTGGTTTCCAGTTGTTCCTCAGTTTGGCGTAATTTGTTCGCCACCTCTTTGAACTCGGTTGCCAATTCCCCAAATTCGTCTTGGGATTTCACATCAACTTCCACATCCAGTTCACCGGCACTAAGTCTCCGGGCGCTATCAGTCAAACGACGCAGGGGAGATGTGAAAATCTTTGCAGCAATTGCCGCTAAAAACGCCGTTCCTAGTAGAAAAAGTACCGCCGCCATCAACAGAATTACCTGCAACGTGTAAAGCGGACGATAAGCTTCCCCCACCTCCATCTCTGCCAGAATCGCCCAATTTAAGCCGTTCAACTTCAAAGGAGCGTAGGAACTCAATACCTCAGCCCCGCGATAGTTGCGGTCTACTATCAAGCCTTGTTTCCCTGCTAAGGCAGCTTGGGCTGCGGTCGAGTTGATTTTCTGTAAGCCAATGGTAGTGTTGAATTTCTCCATCAGTTGCAGAGTTGTCGGGTCAGTCCCCGTGTAACGAACCACGTTTTGATATTTTTTGGGGTCTTCAACCCAAAAACGGGATGTCGAACGCATTAAGGAATCCGGCCCGACTAAATAAACTTCCCCCGTTTTCTGCAAACCACTGCCTTCCCAATTATTACTCCGGCTAATAGCCCGGTCGATTTTTTCAATGGGAATTTGCACGGCCAAAATGCCAATCATGTTAGAACCGCTATAAATGGGTGTTGCCACGAATGCGGCTGGAGCGTTATAAGAGGGTCGGTAAGGTTTGAAATCAGCAACCTGAATGCTACCTTGTGTAGGATTTGACTGGACTGCCTGCACCAAATCAGTTAGTGAACTCTGGGCGTAAAAACCCTGTAGTTGATTAGTCGCAAAATCTGTCTCTTTAAAATAGGAATAGATGATATCCCCGGTTTTAGGATTAATCAAAAATAAATCGTAATAACCGAATTTTTGGATAATTTCTGCAAATATTTTTTGATATTTGGCATGAGCTTTGCTGTAATTGCTGCCATCACCAGCATCGAGTAGCTTGTTTTTTTCTCCGACTGGGTTGGGATTAGAAGCAATGTAGTGATACTGGAGATAGCGAGCTGCTTGTCCGGTGGGACGATAGACACTGGGGGTCACTTCTTGTGGGGCGAGATTTGTTTTCAACCGAGGGAAAAATTGCTCGGTGTAGTAAGTATCCAGCGCTGTCTCCCATTCGGCAGGAATAAAGCTGCGCTCCAGGTTGCGGAAACTCCCATTCAAATCCACCATTGCTTTAACAACGTTGCTGTCTGCTGCCAGCATCCCTACTTGGTTGTTCAAATTTTCAAAGTAGGATTCAAACTGCTCGGCTTTGCTGCTGCTGATACCTGCAAGTTGCTCGGCGATTTTGTTTCTGAGGGTGGCTTGTGTTTGATACCAACCAATCCCACTAACTACCACTACGGAACCGAGGCTAACTCCTAGGAGTAACGCTTGCATTTTGGATTGAATTGTCCAGCCGGCCAGTAGTTTGAAATTACCCAGTTTGAGATTACCTAGGGAGTCATTACGGAATTTACGCAAGCGATTTAGGGGATTTAACATCTTTTTTATTGCTCTACAACAACTAAAATTAGTGATTTTTTTCAAACTGATAAACCTATTTAGGGTAGGCTTTCAAGAACGAATACGACTTTTCTATATCATACGTTAACACCCGATCGCTTTTCATGAAAGGAACAACCTGCCTGTACTGTTCAAAGAAACTTTTGGTGACTGTCGATAATTTCAAATTAGGATTCTTTTGCAATCTTAAGTCAATAGCTTGTGCAGCGTGCATCATTTCGATTCCTAAGATGTAATAGAGGGTATCAATCTGTGTCCTAACACGCTGCACAGTTCTGGGAGCATTGGTTGAGACATCTTCGATATTTCCAGCAATGGCAAAATTATCAAGTATTGGTGCTGCTAGTTCCTGATTTTCTACGGCTAAAGCTACGAAAGTTTTCTGAATTGCACCATAGGCATGAACGGTATTTTCCGTTCCTAAAAATCGGGACAAGTGTGTAAAATGTGGGTCGCCCAGCTTAATTGTTCGCTGGGCCGATGCGTTTGAAAGGTAGCTCAAAGCGATCGCCGCTTCTTGAAACGAAATTACCCAAGGTAAGGGCGAAAAGTTAGCCGTTGGCATAACAGCTCCTCGAATTCCTCCCTCATTAACATAGAGAGATGCTTCCTCAGATCGAGTTGATGGTGGTTCAACATCGAGTACAACAGCCGGATTATCATCCGAGGAATTGAGTTGAATCTTGAGTTGTTCCTGTAGTTGTTTTAAAGAATGTTCGCCCGCGCCTAGTATATAAGCACCTGTGCGATATGAAAGAGGGTCTTGAAGAGCTCTCTCTTCTGACTTTTCCCAGAGATAGCTTCCACTGAGAATTTCTCGGATGTCTCTCGATACCTGATTTGCTTCTGGAAAAGGTCGAATTTTGTTAGCATCTTCTAAGAAAGGTTCAATATTACCGTCGAAAGCTTCAAGACTTAAAGCAAAGACCAGTTTTGAGATATTTAATGCGTTTTCAAGCTCGGCTACTGCTAATGCACCCAAGGCTGCTGAGTAAGCATTGGAACTGAGAATTGACAGTGAATCTTTACCAAAGGGGACTAAAGTCTCAAGCCCAGCCATTTTCAAGGCTTGACTGGCAGGCATCTTTTTATCTTGGTAATACACTTCTCCCTCGCCAATCATCGCCAAACCAATATGGGTAATCAGGGTAATATCAGCTTGTCCCACAGAGCCTCTAGAGGGAATTATAGGAACAATGTCGTTGTTTAAAAAATCGCTGTATAATTGGGCAACTTTCGGTTGAACGCCTGTTGAACCAAATAAAATAGAGTTGAGGCGAACCGCCATGATGGCTCGTACTACATCTTTGCTCATTTCAGGGCCTGCACCTGCACTATGAGCGTAAATTAAGCCTCGGTTGAATTCTTGAGAGCGTCGAATAACCTCTTCACTCAAATTTCCCTTTGCATCAATTAGAGTCTGGTCTTTATTTAAGCCTACCCCTTGAGTGAGACCATAAATGGCTTGACCATTTTTAGCAGCAAGTAGCAGCAATTCATGTGCGGTTTGAAGTCGTTTTAAAGCTGCATCACTAATGCTCACTTTGGCACCGTTTCTGGCCACTTTTATAACATCAGAGGGCGTGAGATTATTGCCATTAAAGACTAAGGTTTGCGTTTGCTGGGTTAATTGAGCGAGTTCCTGAGTAGGTTTCTTAAAAGCATAAAATCTTTGGGAAACCCCTTCAGAAGCTTTGACCTGTCCGCTAAATAGACATAGTGAAGTAGATACCAACAAACCAATATATCTACTATTTCGAGGCTTTATTGATTTTTTCATTATAAAAATTGTATGTCTGACTTTATATATATCACACTATTTTTTTTGAGTCAAGCCATTTTCTAAGCTTTTTGCAGCTAAAATATCCTTTACTTTAAAGTGGAAAGGTAGGAAAAGTAGGAAAAGTAGGAAAAGTAGGAAGTTATTACAACCACGATTAAAAAATAAAAAAATAGCTTATTATGGGTTGAGTTCTCACAATACAGGTCAACCTATGCTAACTGAACTTCAAAAAAAGAAACTGACCTATCAATTTTCTATATTTGACGTTGATAAAAATGGTTTTCTGGAAAAATCTGACTTTGATAAAATTGTCAATGGTTATGCAGAAGCTTACAACCTATCACAGGATTCTGAAACCTACCAATATCTTTCCTCAACCTATGCTAAGCGCTGGGAGGGGCTTGCAAAAGAGGCAGACACAAACGCAGACAATAAAGTGAGTTTAGATGAGTGGCTTTCCTATCAAGACAACTTAGTGAACGATCCCAAAAGCGACTTTCTCTGGCTGAAAATAGCAAGTATGTTTCACGAGATTCAGGATGTAGATAAGGACGGTGCAATAAGTCTTGAAGAATATAAACTCATCTACAAAATTCATGGAATTGGTGATGATAGTTTAGCCGCAGAAATTTTTTCCAAGCTTGATTTCGATGGGGATGGCAAAATTATGAAAAATGACCACCTGAATTTAGTTGCTGATTTCTACTTGAGTAATAACCCAGAATCGCCTGGTAACTTATTCTTTGGTCCCTACGAGTAAGCTGACACTTAAGGATTCAGAGCGCAGATAGAAGTTGCCTGAGAACCCGATGACTTCAGAGTCTCAGGCAACATCTATCTGCAATCCCGGAAATCCCCCTCTAAAAAATAAAGAACGAATATTTGATAGTCACCTTAATACATATTTTCCATGCTTGGGTTGAATTCGTATTTTTTTTTCATTACACTTAGTATCAAGACGCCGCCCCTTAAAAAACTTTAAGCATTCTGTGTTATACTTTTGGTATTGACCACAATAAATTTTTTGCCGGAAACTATCAGATATACGGGTTGACCAAAAGTTGGTAAATCTCGGAATAATCGCTCGGAAATCTGATGCGAGTCTTGGGTATAGTGTGGACTATTAATTAGAGTTATGCTAGAATTTGCTTGCGTTCAGTTTAAGCTCAATTTTTTTTGTAGGTAACATCAACCTGGTGAATCGAGACAGAGCGAGCGCTAAACTCCTAAATTCAGCCAATTTTTTATAGTATTCATGAATATTTTAAATCTAGCCTTAGTCTGGGAAACAAGCGAGGACAAAGTATTAGTATAGATGACAAAGGTAGGAATATAAGGCATCAGAATCCAGTTTGCTCAAAAACAATCGTTAAGCCGAGCCAGGCCTCGTTAATGCTCATGAACCTAATTAATGCCAGTGACATTCTTAAGCGTTATGCCGAGGAGGAACGCAATTTTCTAAATCTTAACCTTAGTCGAGTTGACCTGAAGGGTACTGACCTACAAGGAAGTGATTTTAGTAATGCCAACCTTAATAGTGCCGATTTGAGTTCCACCAACTTAAGCGATACAAATCTAATGGGGACAGATTTGAATCGAGCCAACTTAAAACAGGCAAACTTAAGTCAAGCGTGTCTACTCCACAGCAGCCTTGTTTGGGCGGATTTAAAGGAAGCCATATTAGTTAACGCCAACCTGAGTCATGCTCTCCTAAATAATGCAAATCTAACTTCTGCCTGTTTAAAGGGTGCTAATTTAAGTGAAGCGTCTTTACAAGGCGCTTGTTTGGTTCAAGCAATACTGAGTCAAGCCAATTTATTGAAAGCAATCTTGAAAGGGGCAGATTTCACGGCAGCCAACATCGATGAAGCAAATCTGCGTCAGACAAATTGGGAAGGTGCCATCTTAAGCCAAGCCTCGTTACAGCGAGTTGATCTGGAAGAGAGCCAACTTAATGAGGCAATTTTAAAGAGAGCTGATTTGACGGAGGCGGATTTGGTTGGGGCTGATTTGAGATATGCGGATTTGACAGAAGCAATTTTGTGCCGAGTTGCTCTAGAGTTAGCCAACTTAGTTGGCGCTGACTTAAGTCGTGCTAATCTAAAACAAGCCTCTCTATTTCGAGCTGACCTAGAGGGAGCAGTCTTGCGAGATACCAATCTAGTTGAGACCGATCTGAGACACACTAATTTTAAAGAGACTCAGCTAATGGGTGCTGATTTCTCTGGTTCTCGCGTCAAAAAAGCCTGTTTTACAGATGCTCAAGGGTTAACTTGCCAACAGAAGCAGTGGCTCAGAGCTAATGGAGCCTTGAATATCCCCTGACAGCCCTGGGGAGCTGGGGGAGCTGGGGGAGCTGGGGAAGCTGGGGAAGCTGGGGGAGCTGGGGAAGCTGGGGAAGCTGGGGGAGTTGAGTAGAGAAACCTTTAAAAGTCATAAGGACTTGGACATATACAAGAATAAGATCAGGAGCTGGGGGAGCTGGGGAAGTTGAGTAGAGAAACCTTTAAAAGTCATAAGGACTTGGACATATACAAGAAGGCGTTTGAAGCTGCGATGCAGATTTTTGAATTGTCCAAAAAGTTTCCGGTTGAAGAACGATACTCATTGACAGATCAGATTCGTCGGTCATCACGCTCTGTTTGTGCTAACTTTGCTGAGGCATGGCGAAAGCGTCGGTATCAAGCAGCCTTTATCGCTAAGCTAAACGATTGCGAAGCTGAAGCAGCCGAAACCCAAACATGGATTGAATTCGCAGTTAGATGCAATTACATAAATACTGAAACAGGTCGAGAACTTTATGGAACTTATAACCAGGTTTTAGCTGGTCTTGTAAGCATGATTAACAACCCATCACCTTGGTTGATGAAACATTAAGCTCCCCCAGCTCCCCAGCTCCCCAGCTCGTTCTTAGTGTCATTCCTCCACACCCAGCCCCTAACCAGAGATGCCGTGAAAAATCAGGAATATCCCAGCTTAAAAAGTTGCGACTTGAATGAAAAATCTTGAAGAACGTGTTGAATTTGCAATCGACTTAGTTGCTACAGAAACAGGGTTTTCGCTTAACTTTATTCAAAAGGTAATCTTGCGAGAATCTCTACTCGAAGACAAAAAAACTTACGCTCAAATTGCTGAAGAAAATAATTATTCGGAAAGCTATATTAAGTTTTCAGTTGCACCTAAGTTATGGCATTTGCTTTCACAGGCGATCGGTGAAAAAGTTAATAAAACAAATCTTCCGGCGCTGCTAGAACAGCATTTGATAAATCAGAATAATCCTTCGCCCACTGAGACAACAGCAGCAATGTCTGGGGTGGGATTGACTCCTGAACACTACGTTTTAGAATCTCCTGAAGGACAAGTTCCCCTCGCTTCGGGCCTGTACGTTGAGCGATCGACTATTGAACAAACCTGTTATCAAGAAATTCTCCAACCCCGTGCATTCCTTCGCATTTGTGCACCCCGAAAAATGGGGAAGACTTCCTTAATCGCACGCATTTTGGATTGTGGCAGCAGTCAGAATTACCACACAGTGAGACTTAGCTTACATTGCGCCGGCACAGAGGTGTTTGCTTCGAGCGATCGCTTCTTACGCTGGTTGTGTACCAATGTCACTCAACAGTTGGGTTGGGAATCTAGATTAAATGACTACTGGGATGAGGATATGGGAGCCTTGATGAACACCACGATTTATTTTCAAGGTTATATCCTCAAGGAAACCTGTAACCCTATTATTTTAGCACTAGATGGCATCGACCAATTATTTCAGTATCCAGGACTCGCTGGTGATTTTTTCGTGCTGTTGCGTTCCTGGTATGAGGAAACCAAAGACACTTCGGTTTGGCAAAAGTTACGAGTCGTGATGGCTCATTCCGTTGAAGTTTACATTCCCTTACCCACCCATCGTTCTCCATTTAATGTAGGATTGGCGATCGAACTGCCTACCTTTAACCAAGAACAGGTGCAGGATTTAGCTCAACGCCACCAACTTCCACTCACGACGCCTGAACTTGAGCAGTTAATGAAGCTTACTGGTGGCTTTCCGTATTTAATTCGACTGGCCTTGTATCAAAGTGCCCGCTTGAATATTCCTATAAAAACGTTACTTCAAGATGATACCCTTGATAGGGGAATTTATCATAAACATCTTCAGTATCAGTTGTATATTTTTCAGCAATATCCTAAATTAGCTGACGCTTTTAAGCAGGTTTTAACGGCTCCTCTTCAGTTAGAGATGGAGGTGGCGTTTAAGTTAAAAAGTTTAGGTTTGGTGCATATAATCGAGAATCAAGCAACTGTTAGCTGTGAGCTATATCGAGAGTATTTCCGCAATAATTTTTCTTAATTGTTGAACAGCATTATTTTTATTTTAATATCCTCTTATTTTTTTTGAATAGCAATTTTTTCATGAAAAACATAAATTTACTCGGCGATAATGGCGGACTTAGTGTGATACTTACAAAATGTAACGAAATATTTCGTTAACAGCATCATCACGTATACAGTAACTGCACGCTATTTCTTTCTTGTTCTGTCATTACTAACTGATCTGGAGTGTAAAGAGTACGAACCTTAAAACGTTCTGAGGCTATCCGATCGACTAAGACTTTACAGGCAATAAGTTCCGGAGCTTTGCCTTGAACGGAACTCTTCTCAAATCTCGATATAGCATCACGTACCGCATCTATGACTATCTCATTTCCTTTGGTTACATCAACAGTGCTTCGTTTTTCTTGAATCAGGCTTGCTTTCAAGTCGGACGGTGCAAAAAAGATTACTTCAGCGCCAGCGAAACTCTCTAAAAGGTCGAGGGAGTACTTATTTTCTATTGATATACCGATTCTAATATTATTTCCAAACGCTTTCCTCAACTGGTGATACAGTTCATGATATTGCTGCTTATCAGTACAATAGGGTACGAGAACTGTCATCTGTTTTCCGGATTCAAGGCAAGAAGATATGACACCCAGCTCTCGCCTTAGTAAGTAAGGCTCTTCAAGCAACCGCTGCGCCCCTCTCACTGTATTAGGGAGCTTAGAGTTGAGAAATGCGAAGTCATCAGTAAGGTAGTCCAGCATTCTATAAATGATATTATCAGGAAACTTTTGGACGAGCGCATGAATATCTCGAAGATGAGATCGGCTAACTTCCAGATCGCCACTCTCGTCGATGACCGGTAGTTTACTGTTGCCAATGCATCGAAGAATCACCGTCTCGCTCCGAACGAATACGGTATCGGTGTACTGCTTTATCGATTCTGGAAGAGTATCCCAGAAGGAACAGAGCATTCCTCTCAATTGATTATTCGACATTTGAACTGTAGCAAATGGTAAGAGGGGATTGTCTCGGTACCTTCTATAGTGACCGAGTAAACTCTCCTGAAGCATACATGCAACATGGCCTCCAGTACGCACATGACAGTTAGGGTGAACAGTCGTGTTTGTAGCAGAAACGAATTTTGCAAATTCATAGTCTGGCTTGTCTCCGGCTTGTAAACGCATATGATTTGTCCTAAGCTAAACGTTCAGGTTTGCTACCAACCCATAGGTTGATAGATAGTCTTCTAATTCTTGTAAATCTACCGAACCATTTTTATCAGCGTCAAGAGTATTAAAAAGATAATCAGCTATGTAAGTCCTAGCTTCTTGAGAACTACGTTCCCCTGTTGTCAGATCTTCAATTAACCCTAAAAGCTCAATAATTTCAGCTTTTTCCAGTGCCTTACTGCCATCAGTATCCAATTGACTGAACAGCTTTTTAATATCTTCTGTTGCCATTCTCGAAGAACGCATTGTTTCTTGCAACATTTCATTGGTGAAAGAAGCCATAAACAATACTTGCTCGCCAAGGGGAATGCAGAAAAAGCCCAATGCTGCCCAAAAAGCTGTATATTTGAGTGCATCTATATTGGCGGTTGTACTCACGCCACTGAACAAAGCAGCCCAGAGGAAAAAGTTGGGATTTACAAGTAGGATATAAGCATCCTGCGCTTCGGCTTTGCTAATCCAACGCTGGGAAAATACTAAAGTTAATACCGCTAAGCCGCGCATGAGGGCAAATACGAGTATGGCAAAACCAAGTTGTTGCAGACAGGCTAAGACTCGGTTTGTATCTGTTGGGAAAAAGATATCGGAAATAAATGTTGCAGGGGTAAATTGAAACCCTGTTGCCAAAGCCATTACTGCCACAGTCAAGACACCGATAAATTTCCAATTTTTACTGTGGTGATTAGAATCAACAGGAGATTTAGCACGCCAAATCTGAGCGAGAGTTGCTGGTATGGCCAAGCCAACAATCAGAATAAAATAGAAAAAGTTGAGGCTAGCAATATTAATTGGTAATTTCGCAACAGCAAATGTCCCAATTAGTGCAACGGGAGCGATGATTGATAATGTCCTGGATATTACAGCCGAGGGATAAAGATTTCCCCCCCATAGTACTGATAAAACTGGGGAAGTCAGGGCTGGCGGCACCATCCAAAACAGCACCCACAAAACTTTGTATAAATCCCCGGTATTTTGATACAAAACTCCTGAAAATATTAACAATAGCCCAACAGTCCAGCGTACCAACATCCACGATTTAACGACAGCCTTCACACTTTTAGAAACTTTGCCCCTAGTCCCGGCAAAGTCAATGTCTAAATAGGTATAAAAGGTAGAAATTGCCAAACAGCTAACAATTATTACGGTAAAAAGATTGGCAGGAATTCCTGGTGCAAAAGAGCTGGCTACCTTTAGCAAACCGCCAATTAAAAATGCAATGGCATACAGAAAAATGCCCCACATTGTAGTAAGGTCATTTATCTGTTTACGCAAAGATGCGCTACCACTAGATTCTTTCTTACGAAAATTAACTAAATCTTCTTTACTCAGCGCTTTGGCATTGGAAAGTTTCAGGGTTTTGTAATCAGTTGGCGGTAAATCACTTAAATATAACGCTAGAGCTTCCAAAACATATCCATGAGACACCACCAATACATTTTCACCGCGTTTTAAGTGCGGTACAACCTTCTCCTCATAAAAAGAAGCAGCCCGTGCGTAAACTTGAGCCATTTTCTCCCCGGCTGGCGGCGTCTCGTTATGGGAATGCAACATTTCCTCGAAGGCTTCGTAGCCAAGAGCCAGTCGCACTAGATTTATGTTGCGTCCGGCAAAAATACCAAAGGATTTCTCACCAATGCGATGGTCTATTTGTAACGGGGTATCTGCGGAAGCTCGCCCTTGGCTAACTTCAAGTGCTAACTCGCAAGTTTGCTGCGCGCGTCTCATATGAGATACATAGACAGCATCAAACTTCATCCCTTTTTTCTTAATATCCATTCCAGCACGGCGTGCTTGCAGCTTACCAAATGCTGTGAGTCCCACATCCAAAATACCCGCAAAAATATTGCGCTCATTGCTGGTACTTTCGCCATGTCGAATAAAGTATACCTTTCCTGGCAGATCATCTGTTCTTTCAGATGCTGCTGAAACCCGGCTAGTAGAGCCGTAATTCGTTTTTGTCATGATTTTTAAGGGATTAAATCCTTAATGATTTTCAAAGGCAATCGTTAAGGCAAGCGATGTGTTAATGATAGTGAATATCATTTAATCGAGAACAAGTAACTGTTAGCTGTGGCCTATCTCGATAGTTATTCCGCCCTTATTCTTATTAAATTTTGAGCAGCATTATCATTATTATGGCTGGCCCGCTAATCTAATAATAACTTTCTCTAACTAAATAAATCTGCTCCAGCAATAGTGAGCAGTGCATATCTATAGTTAAGGTATGCTTCCATGGGAGTTTCAGAAATACCTAAGTTCTTTTTCTGAAATTCTGAAGCGCGTAGTACGTCGGTGATATTGCTCATAAATTACCTTTTTGATGTCTGGGAATCCGGACTTACGCAAATTTACTTTTTTGCTTGACTCAACCTTATTCAAAGGGAAGCTTTCCACTGTGCGGTTGTTTCCCTCGGCTGAATTTCTTAATCCATAGCAAAATTAAATCATAAAACTTTAGGCATATCAATATAACAAAGTTGGCTAGATTGAATTTACCAATATTTAAGATTCCATAGTTAAAAGATACCAACTTGATATATTAAAGATACCAACTTTATATATTGCGTTTTACTAGAAAATATGCATTGTTAATTCGATCGTCAATCTGAACAGGGATATTGGGCGACTTCAGTGCCTGACTTGTGTCAAGGGCGATTTCACAGATTTGCCGCGCACGCCTCATGTGAGAGACATATATGGCATGGTGCGACTCACTCTCCTGATGCCTATGCAGGTGAGTCGAGAACGTTGGCCGGCACTCACTCCGGAACAAAAAGGAACGTTTGCTACTATTTGCCCCGATTTTGTGGTTGAGTTACGGTCTAGCTCAGATAGTCTTAAGTCCCTGCAAGCCAAGATGAGGGAGTATATCGACAATGGCGCTCTCCTTGGCTGGTTAATCGATTCGCAGCAGCGACGGGTGGAAATTTATCGATCGAGTAAAAATGTGGAAGTGTTGGAGAATCCTGCTGAGTTGTCTGGTGAAGCCGTGTTACCGGGTTTTGTGTTGAATTTACGTCGGGTGTGGAATTAGAAATAGTGTTCTGTCGCGATGAGAACTCTACTCCTGAGTAAGAAAGGCAGGAGGCCGGAGGCCGGAGGAATGCCTGCCCCTGTCTTCTTGATGTGGTCAAACGTCAGCACTAAGGACTTTCTTAGTGTCTTTTCAGGTGAAGATTCGTTAGACTGGGTTCGACGACAAACTGCTGTTAAACTTCATGCTACTCTACCTTTAAGATATTGACTTTAATAATCAGCTTTTTATGTCCCAAAATAGCTATCAACTCGGCGGCAGTTTAACCATTGATGCACCTAGTTACGTACAGCGACAAGCCGACTCCCAACTGTATGAAGCCCTGAAGCGAGGAGAGTTCTGCTATGTCCTCAACTCCCGGCAAATGGGCAAATCCTCACTGCTGGTGCGAACCAAGCATCGCCTCCAGCAAGACGGCTTTCACTGCGCTGCTGTCGATTTGAGTGTGGTGGGCAGCGAACAAATTACTCCGCTGCAATGGTACAAGGGATTCGTCGGTGACTTATGGCGACAGTTGGGGCTAATGGAAACCTTAAACCTCAAAACTTGGTGGCAAGAACGCAACGATCTCGGTTTACTGCAACGTCTGCGGTGGTTTATTGAAGAGTTGCTACTGGTGCAGTTTCCTCAACAACAGCTATTTATATTTGTCGATGAAATCGATAGTCTACTCGGTCTTAACTTTTCAATTGATGACTTTTTTGCCTTAATTCGTTTCTGCTATAACCAACGGGCAATCAACTCCGAATATCAACGCATTACCTTTGCGATTTTTGGGGTAGCTACTCCCTCGGATTTAATTCGAGACAGAACAAAGACACCGTTCAATATTGGGCAAGCAATCGAATTAAAAGGGTTTGAGTGGGAGGAAGTAACTCCCTTAATTCAAGGATTGGAAAAGACGTTGGAACAACCTGCATCGGTTGTGAAGGCGATTTTAGACTGGACGGCTGGACAACCGTTTCTGACTCAGAAGTTGTGTCATTTAGTCGTGCAATTGAGTCAGCGGACAATGGAAGACGGTGGCAAGATGAGTGTTCCACTAGGTACGGAATCCTTCTGGATTGAGAACTTGGTCAAAACTCACATTATTGAGCGTTGGGAATCGCAGGATGAACCGGAACACCTGAGAACGATTCGCGATCGCATTGAACGTAACGGTCAGCGGGCTGGTAGAATTCTAGGCATATATCAAAAAATTTTGCAAGGAATTGAAATAAAAACTGATGATACTCAAGAACAGATTGAATTGTTACTTAGTGGCTTAGTTGTTAAATACGAGGGAATATTAAGGGTAAAAAATCCCATCTATAAACAAGTATTTAATCTTCAATGGGTCGAAAAAAAATTAGCGGCATTGCGTCCTTACTCGCAGGTGTTTGATGCTTGGGTAGCTTCAGGGCAACAGGATAATTCCCGCCTCTTGCGCGGACAAGCTTTAAAAGACGCTCAAATGTGGGCGCAGGGCAAAAGTTTAAGCGATTTTGACTATCATTTTTTAGCAGCTAGCCAAGAAGTAGACAGACAAGAATTGCAATTATTTTTAGAATCAGAACGTCTGAAAGAAGTAGAAGCGAGGCTGGCGCTAAAGAAAAAAAGTGCCAAACGCCAAACTTATTTGATTGCGGGACTTTCGATCGCTTTAGCAGGAGCGATCGCAGCCGGAATCTTCGCTTTCTCCCAGTACCAGAAAGCCCTCGTTAGCCAACGCAGTGAGGAAATAGAAAAAATTCAAGGCAGGGCTAGATATTCGGAAGCCCTCTTAGCCTTAGATAAAAGGTTAGATGCTTTAATTGAAGCGCTGAAGGCTAGAAGAGAACTCAAACACTTAGCCCCAACCGACCCGCAGACAGGAACAATAGTGGAGTTAGCTTTGCGACGGTCAATTTATGGAGCTGTTGAATCTAACCGCTTTTCGGGTTATCCTGCCGTAAATAACACATTGGCTGTAAGTTCGGATGGCGAGATTATTGCTGTAGCAGCCTGCCATCAGGGCATCCTAATTTGGCAGCGCGATGGCAGGTTGCTTCTGACCCTCAAAGGACATAAAGGCCAAGCTTTAGGGGTAGACATCAGCCCCAACGGTCAGTTGATTGCTTCAGCAAGCGGAGACACAACCGTCAAACTCTGGCGGCGTGACGGTACTCTGCTGAAAACTTTGGAAGGCTTTAAAGCTTCAGCTAACAAAGTAAAGTTTAGTCCTGACGGAGAACTGATTGTTGCATCCAGTGCTGACGGTACACTGAAACTCTGGCGCGGCGATGGCACATTGCTAAAAACCCTGATAGGGCATGGCGTGAACGTTACGCAGGTAGTTTTTAGCCCCGATGGAGAGCTAATTGCCTCGGCTTCTGAGAACGGCACTGTCAAACTCTGGCAGCGGGATGGCATATTGCTAAAAACACTTTCAGAGATTCAATCTCCTGTTTTATCAATTGCCTTTAGTCCTGATGGCAAACTCCTAGCAACAGGCAATGCAGAGGGCAAGCTGCAACTGTGGCAGCGTGACGGTCGTTTGTTAAGGAGTTTCACCGCACACGAGGCTGCAATTAATGCACTAACTTTCAGCCGCAATGGGCAGATCCTCGTCTCTGGCTCTGACGACAAGATGCTAAAATTCTGGAGCTTTGACGGTACTGCTTTGAATGCCATTAAAGCCCATGACAGTGCCATTAAAGATATTGCATTTAGTCCCAACGGCGAGACTCTATTCTCTGCATCTTGGGATGGCACTGTGAAACTCTGGAAATTACGCACTCCTTTGCTGGAAGTTCTGCGGGGACATACGGCTGGAGTTTGGGGAGTGGCTTTTAGCCCCGACGGACAGTTAGTTGCTTCATCGAGTCCAAAGGAGGCTATCTTGTGGGGGAAGGATGGGATTAGCAGTAGGCGCTTAAATGATTCCAACCCTCACTTTAGCTCAGTTGCTATCAGTCCAGATGGGAAAACAATTGCTATTGCTAATGCAGACCAATCGATTAAGCTTTGGAGTCCGAACGGTACATTGCTTCATAGCCTTAAAGGGCATGAGGGTGATATTAGGAAAGTTGCTTTTAGTCCTGACGGTAAGATGCTTGCATCTTCGAGTAGCGATCGCACCGTCAGACTTTGGCGCAAGGATGGCACCGAAATCGCTACTTTTAGAGGACACACGGCGGGGACTTGGGCTGTGGCTTTTAGTCCCGATGGTTCGACACTTGTATCTAGTAGTGGCGACAAGACACTAAAGTTTTGGCGTTTAGCTCCATTTTTGAATCAAAAGCGCACGCTAGATTCTCAATCAGTGGTCAAAAGTGAGGATAGTTTATTCAAGATTATTCAAGCTCATGATAATACAGTTATGAACGCTGCTTTCAGTCCTAATGGCGAATTGATTGTTTCAGTGAGTGAAGACAAGACGGCTAAACTTTGGAGTCGTGACGGCAAGTTACTGCATACTATACAGGGACATGATTCTGGGATTTGGAGTGTAGCATTTAGTCCTGACAGTCAGACGATCGCTACAGGAAGTAATGATGGGATAATTAAACTCTGGAAGTCTGACGGTACATTCCTCACAAATTTAATTGGACATAGTGCTGGAGTTAAGGGATTAGCTTTCGCTCCTGACGGCAAAACTCTGGCTTCGGCTGCTGAGGACAAAACGGTAATTTTGTGGAATTTAGAGCAGTCTGTAGAGCTAGATAAGGTAGTTGGAGTGGGTTGTGATTGGGTGCGGGATTATCTGCGGACTAATGCTGAAGTGAAGGAGGAGGACAGGCATTTGTGCGATGATGGCTCTCCCCAATAGACTTCTCCAAAAACATAGGACTTTAGTTTGCCATCAGGCGCGATCGCACCTGATGGCAGTTTTTTAGCTTCTGTTGGTGAAGATAACACTCTCGTTGTCTGGAATTTACCGCGCATACTCAATCTTGACCTGCTGGAATATGGCTGTAATTGGGTACGAGATTATCTGCGGACATCGAAAGAGGTGGAAGAGGGCGATAGACATTTGTGCGATCGATCTCCCCAATAGACATCCACGAGATGAAGTTGGACGAACTTTAGGGTTAGAGGGTAATATTCGTTACCTCAAAGATTTTTGATAAATTATAAAGGCTTTGGGAGTTCTTCAAGAGCTCTATTCATAAGAACCGTAAAGCCAATTACCAGAAGCATTCAAATCATCACTGATATGAAATTCTTGGGAGGCTTGGAGATATTCATCGCGTGAAATATGCCCATCAGCGTCGCGATCTAAATGAGCAAAAGCTGTTTCAGCATCTTTTTGAGTCAGACCAAGAGCTACAAAAAATTGTTTATATTCTGTAAGGCTAATTTGACCATCGTTACTAGCATCCAAAATGTCGAATATTACATTAGCTTTATTCTGGTGGGCGTCTTGAAGTACGGTGGAATTAGAAAAATTACTAATCGAAGTCTCGGCTACTTTCAGATATTCTTCTAAGCTAACCTTATTATCCCCACTAATATCAGCAGGCTGCCAAAAATTTTTCCAAGTTGCTAAATATTTTGCTTTTAGTTCTAAAAATTCTGATGAATCGGGTTCCCATTTACGCAGTTTAGCAATATTCCTGGCACAACGTTCTAGATCGGCTAATTCTACAAAGCCACTTCCATCTAAATCGTAAACCTGAAAATTTTTAGTGTGTTTTTTTTGCAATAATTGACTTAACATTGATAATTCTCCTGCGATTAGTACATGACCGATTAAACTTTATCATGTTTTGATAAGAAACCTACTTTTTTTGATAGGAAACCTACTTTTCCTACTTTTCCGATTAATTGGGTTTGAGAGGAAGGGGGTGCGTTAGGGAAGCTTACCGAAGGTATCGCCTTGAAATAAAGGAAGATCAAAGGGCGATCGCCCCAACAGAGGTGAAACGACTGGTGACGCGAGTATCTGTAATCCGTCATCACACCTGTTGGAACCAACCTGAGATTCTAGTTGGGGGATTAATTGACCAATTTAGTATATTGACAAAATCAACTACTTGTGCAATATGCGCCTTACTGCAATATAACTTTACACAAACATACCAACTTTATCTATTTCTCGTTGAGCTAAACAACTGAATAATTAATAGTGAAGTTTTTTGGTGAATGTACGCTTACAGTAATTGAGCCCTTGTCCTTATGCCCTCTGCTATCTGCATAAAAGCCTTCTTTTATTAACCGCCGGTTTTGGGGCATAAGAATCCTTAGCGTTCCTTGCTGTGTGCATACTACTCAAATGGAGTTAGTACATGAATGTTGACGAAGTTCTGGACACTGTAGAACAAAGTCTGCTATCTAGGCAACTGAGTTCCCTTGAGCGCTTAATCCTGTGTCAGTCATGGCTCGGACGCGGTTATAGCGAGATGGCAGCCGATTGTGCCTATAGTATCGCTCATATCAAGGATATTGGCTCTCAGTTGTGGCAGGCTTTTTCCAAAACATTAGGGGAGAGGGTGACGAAAAAAAATCTGTTTTTAGTGCTGAAGCAATATCTGCTCTCCCAGATAGGTGAAACAGTCAATAGTGACCAGTTACCTGTTACCTTTTCCTTGGTAGAAGTAATAGAATCGCCACTACTGCCTACCACTAATCAGTTATCAGTTGCTACTGATTTTGTGGAGGCTTCATACTCACGGGATAGCGAGCAATTATCACTGGTTTGCGATCGCAACGAATTGGTAATAGAAGATGATGAGTGGCTTTTTAGAGTGCAGCAGAAATACCAAACTTCTACCAATAATACAGAGGCAAAAAATAATTTAAAAGCCCCAGCCACACAAAGCGAACCAACAATTCCTAGGGGTTGTTTGCTACTAGACTCTCCTCTCTACATTAATCGCCCCCCGATCGCAGAACTCACCTATAATGAAATTAGTGAATCTGGGCGATCGAGCCACATCAAAGCACCCAGGCTTCCGGGTAAAAATTCCCTACTCTCCCGGATTCTGAATCGTGTCACGCATTGTGGATACAAGACTGTCTACTTGGAGTTTCAGGAAGCAGACGTTACCGTTTCTGCTAAACTCAATCAATTTTGGGGCTGGTTGTGTGCTAATCTCAGCAGGCAGTGGAATCTCAATCCCATGCTGAACGAGTATCGCGAATATGGGTAGCAAGACTAACTTTAGGTATCTGTTTAAGGGAGCTACCATCTTTGTTTGAGAGCGACCTTCAGTTCTACTTATTAAATAAGCTGGGAATTACAAAGAAGTGACTATGGACTGTAAAATTTACCAGTTTGAGGATGAGATTTGCAAAGAAATATCTTCTTTATCAAAATTAGACAACTGGCATTGTTTTCTCGCTCTTCTAGAGGATTATGTTATAATTTTTTTGATGGCAGCCACTTGTTCAGTTTCCTGGTATCTTTACCCTGTGGCAGTTTTAATTATTGGGTCTCGCCAGCGTGCATTGGCGACGCTTCTCCACGAAGCGTCTCACAAAACTTTAGCCAAAAATAAACTTCTTAATTTTGCGATCGGTACTTTTTTTTCTGGCTACTTTGTTTTACAAACAATGGGGTCTTATCGAGAATCTCATGTGCGATTTCATCACGGACATTTCGGCGATATTGAACTAGATCCAGATTACAAATTTGCTATTGAAGCAGGATGGTATGCTCGACCTCAATCTGTGGAAAAGTTTACGCTCCACAACATAGTTTTACCATTTTTGTTGGCTAAAGTTCCCAGCTACTTGTGTTCCTTAATTCAGCATCGGCTCTTGGACAAGCGCAATCGTCAAGAGACAATTGTCATGATTGTTTACCTGGGAGTTATAGCATATGTTTTCATCGGGTTTGGATTGGGCAAGTATATTTTGCTATTTTGGCTCGTTCCTTATTTAACTACCTTCCAAATCATTGGCTGGTTTATTGAGATGAGCGAACATTATCCGTTGATGAACAATAGCATTAATCTCTACAAGACTCGCAATCGTCACAGTCATTGGCTGGAAAAATTTTTGACAGGAATGCACAATGAAAGTTATCATCTTGTTCACCATTTGAATCCGGCAATTCCTTTTTGGAATGTTCCAAAAGCACATCAGGTTTATCTTCAGGATAAAAACTATGCTCAATTCGATCGCCAAGCAGGAGGAATATTTATTTCTGCCAATAATGTACCGAGTTTAATTCAAAGTGCGATCGCCACTCTTCGTTCCCAACGCGAAACAGATTTCTAAATTTAGGTACACAATTGATGAAAATAGAACCTTCCTTACTAGAAACCTGGTTGTTAGAATATGAAAAAGCTCCCTATAATTTGGGGGAAAGTAGTGTTACTAACTTGTCGTTAGCAGAGTTAATCAAGCTGACAGAATGTGAATCGGAATTTTATAGCTTGAGTTTGGAAAATAATGATACCTACGGTTCTTTGGGCTTGAGAGAGGCAATCGCCTCAGTTTACGAAAACGTTACCCCTGAAGATATTTTAGTCACCGCAGGAACCACAGAAGCCATTCTTATTTATTATCACGTTCGCTATGAACCTGGAGCTAATGTAGTCGTTCCCGTTCCAGCTTTTCATATCTTACATGAAATTCCCAAGTACCTAGGTTATGAAGTCCGTTACTTACCTTTGCGACGGGAAGAAGAATTCCGCCCGAATTTAGCAGAATTAGCAAAATTAGTAGACGATAAAACTAAAGTCATTGTCTTAAATAGTCCCCACAATCCCACAGGAGTTGTCTATTCCCCGGAAGAAATACAAGGATTTAGCGAACTGGCCGAAAAATATCAGGCAGAAATTCTGGCTGATGAGCATTATCGCTTTTTACCTCATCAACAAGAAATAGATTTTATTCCCTCATTATTTGGCAGATATCCTTCTGTGGTTGCTTTGGGTTCAACTGGCAAGTGTTTTGGCTCTATCGGCTTGCGAATTGGTTGGTTAATTGGCTCACCAGAAATTCTCAAAGGCTGTCATGATTTTAAAGATTACACGACCCATACTGTTGGTGCGATAAATGATATGTTGGCTAAACATTCATTGTTAAATTGGCGAAAAATCCTGCCAAAATATCGAGGATGGATTGTAAAAAATGCCACTTGCTTGCGGGAATTGATTGAGCGAAATCCTGACCTCATAGATTGGGTCTATCCGGAAGCAGGAACGGTCGCTTTTCCCTTTTTGAAAACTCTCAATAGTCAAGATTTTGCTTACCGATTAGTGCAAGAAACTGGGGTATTGATATTACCAGGAGAAGCGTTAGATCGTCCGGGTCATTTCCGCATCGCTTTGGGTGTTGAACCCGATCGCTTTCAGAAGGCGATCGACGAACTTGAACGCTGCGTTCAAACTTAGCTACTCCGTTACAACAACTTCGGCATAGAAAATGGCTGTTATTCAGCCAAAGCTCGCAGTTGCTGGAACTTTGAAGGATGATCGGTGAAGTTGTAAAAAATCAAAAAAGGAATAAAAACACTTGGAACTAGAATCACCAAATCAAAAAAATGAAAGACCATCCTCGGTAGAATTGGGTATCCTAACTGAGGATGATTTAAATAAAAAACTTAAGAACAGAGTATTCCCTAACCGTCCCAGTGATTGGAAAGACGCTCCCGCTAAAATTAGCGAGGACAGGTTGGAAATACTGAATCGTTCAGTTATGGAGAGATGGGAAGAGCCTTTAATGAGGGAACTTGCCAAGATTGCTACATCCAAAGGAGGAACTATTCTTGAGGTTGGACTCGGTCTTGGTATCTCAGCAGGATACATACAGCAACATGAAATTGAAGAGCATTTTATCATAGAAGCCAATTCAGACGTTTTTAGAAAACTTGAAGAGTTTGCGCGGCAAGCAAAACACAAAGTAACACCTATCTTTGGATTGTGGCAAGAGGTCGTTGATTCACTACCAAGTGAGAGTTTTGACGGAATTTTATTTGACCCTGCTGTTTTGAGTGAAAATGACTACAAGTATTGGCACACTGACTTTGTTAAACACGCCTATCGTCTTCTGAAAAAAGGAGGTGTGTATACTGAGTATTCCGCCATGACTGAACTAACGCCCGATCATAGTCAATTTTTAGATAAACTTGGCTTTACCGAGATTAGTGCAACACTCTTTTCCGTGAATCCGCCAAAAAGTTGTCCCTATTGGGATAAGCCAGTCATGATAGCTCCTACCATAATTAAATAAAAGCTATCAGAAATACAGAGATGAATGAGGTAACTTTCAAGAAACATATTCTCTTAAGCCAATATCGGAAGCTTACGCAGCAAGTTCTCACCATACCCAGAAAAAAATTGGGTATGGTGACACAGACAAATTATTGTCGGGGTAACATTTGTAAACACGCTCTTATCATTTCAATGTAACTCTCAATCATTGAGCGAATCTCTTGACGGCTGAAATACATTTTATCGTATTCCACACGTAGGCTTACATTTCCTCCAACTGGCGACATTGACACAGCATAATTTAAAGGGAAGTTGAACTTGTCATGAAGCTTTCTAGCATTCACCTTCAAATCAGTGTCAGCCTTTAGATTTTTGGCATTATGGAAATTCACGAAATTAAACGTAGCGAAAAATAACTCAGTTTTTTGTTTGTCTGCTAAAATTTCCAAAAGTGGATACCTAACATATGGTTCGATATCAATTAGAGATTGCTGCACATTTTTAATTTGTACGCCTTTATCTTCTTTAGTTGGCTGACAGAGCGGAACAATATTCCAGAACAAGCCCAAAGCTCCAAACGGGTCAGATAATCTTTCTGTCCTACCATTTGAGATAACTCCTACACAAACCCTATTTGATTTCATCACAGTACCAATCAGGTCGAGGTAGGTACTCAGGAAAAGTGCTTTTGGTGAAACTCTCAATTTTCGACACAATTGACGTACATCAGCAATGACTTCCTCTTCAAAGTTGTATTCTTCAGTAACAGCTTCCCCTTGCTCCACTGAAGTGGTTAATGGTTTCAAGGGTTTATAGGTATAGTCTTTGAGGTGAAGCTTCCAGAAAGAAGATGCGTCTAGTGAGCCAATAATCTCTTTCTCCAAAGCGACAAATTCCTTGTACACATTGGCAGCCGGGACTACTGTTATTTCTTCTCCTTTCTTGAGAGCCGAATAGATTTCGTACAGTTCGTTGAGAAATTCAATATTGCTCCAACCATCTGTAATTGCATGATGAATTGACATCAAGAATTCAAACCTATTCTCGGCTTTCTGAAAAATCCCGAAGCGAAAAAGCGGCTCATTGGGATTTTCAACGTCAAACAAGTTCTGCCTATCTTGCTTCATCACTGCATCAATATAATTCGACTGCTCCTCCGATTTGAGGTGGCTGATGTCTTGCTCATTGATGGAAAACCTTAGATTCTTTTTGACTACCTGAACCACTGGGAATTCGTTAGAAGTGATGAATACGGTTCTCAAAGCGGGATGTTTTTGCACGAGAATTAAGAGAGCCTTCTTAAAGGCATTCATATCGAGGCTTTCATCATAGATATCGTAGGATTGCTGACAATGGTAAACCCCCATTTTTTGATGGTCATTCACGTAATGATGCCACATAAATTCTTGCATTTTGGCAAGAGGATATGCTGATTCTGTATCTAGGGGAAGTAACTCAGAGATTTCTAGAGGAAGTTCTAATAAATGTAGGGGTGGAGGAACGTTATTTTCCTGACGCAGGACATTGTTTATTGGTTGAGCTTCGCGATGAATCGTCTGATTTTCAAATACATCAGGTGTATAGTCCCCTGCATCAGCAGATAAACAATGAGCGATTAACGTTCGCAAGCTGGCTGCAAAATCTTGGGCTAGACTTTCAATTGTGGCCCAGGAGTGAAAGTTTTCGCTGTATGTCCATTCCAGTTGTAACTGGTTTTCTACTACGAGTCCGTTAACCTGTAGCAAATGACTGCGTTGTCCTAGCTGGCTGTGTTCATGACCAACTGATTCAGAGGCTAATTTAATGAAAGAATCAGATTGCATTCCCCAATCAAATTGCCCCAGGTAGTTGAAACTTACCTCGGCTTTTAGTTTTGAAGAGAGTTGAGAGGTAATTTCAGCATCCCCACTCAAATACCGCAGCAAACCGTAGCCGATGCCTCGGTTGGGTATGGCACAAAGTTGTTCTTTGATAGACTTGATTGCTTCTGGTAGATTTTCTGTTGCTTTTAGTTCTAAATGCACGGGGAAGATAGTTGTAAACCAACCAACTGTGCGGGATAAGTCTACATCGGGTAAGATTTCTTCTCGTCCGTGACCTTCTAAGTCAATTAAAATTGAGTTACACCCGCTCCAAGTCGCTAATACCTGTACTAAAGCTGTTAGTAATATGTCGTTGATTTGGGTATGGTAAGCTTTATGAAATTCTTGGAGTAGGGCGCGAGTTTCGTCAGAGTTGAGGGATACTTTTACACTACGGGCTGAGGCTTTTGTGTTAGCTCCCCCCTTACAGTCTACTGGGAGATGGGTGATTTTTGAGGTGGAAATGTTTGACCAATACGTTATTTCTTTTGTAGCGGCTGGCGACTGGGCGTATTCAGTGAGTTTTTCGGCCCAGTGTTTGAAAGAGGTGGTTTTAGGAGGAAGTTGAATGGGTTTACCTGATTCGAGTTGTTGGTAAGCTGTTTGTAAATCTTCTAGTAAGATTCGCCAGGAAACTCCATCGACGGCTAAGTGGTGGATAACTAGCAACAAGCGTTTATGTTTTTGATATCCTAGATGGAAAAGTGCAACTCGCAGGAGTGGACCTGAGTTGAGGTTTAAGCTGGCTTGTAATTGGGAGGATGTAGATTCAATTGTTTGGGAGAGTGCTTCTTCTGGTAATGTGGATAAATCTATAAGTGAGAGAGGTACAGTCTCATCGGGTAAGGCGTTAAATTGCTGCCAACAACCTTCTGATTGATTAAACCGCAAGCGTAGGGCGTCGTGATGGACTAATAATTGTTGTAAGGCTTGCTGTAACAGGTCGGGGTTGAGAGTAGGTGGGACGAAGAGTAGAAAGGCTTGGTTGAAGTGGTGAGGATTGGGGAGATTTTGTGCAAAGAATCGGTGCTGGATGGGTGTAAGTGGTAATGGCCCAGTTACTAAACCTTGGAAAGCTTTTAAGGTTTTGAAAGTCGTTGCAACGGCAGCTAAGTCGGCAATTGTTTGATGTTGGAAGATTTGTTTGGGAGTGAGGTGAAGACCTGCACGATTCGCTTTAAAAATAATCTGAATGCTGAGAATGGAATCTCCGCCTAGTTCAAAGAAGTTGTCGTGGATGCTTTGAATCTCTCGGTGAAAAACCTCACGCCAGATTTGGGCTAGTATTTCTTCAGCTCTTGTACGAGGTGCTACCTCCAGTGCTTGTAGTTCTTGACGTGCTGTACCGGTTATTGGTAGCGCTTTTCGGTCTACCTTGCCGTTGGGGGTTAGTGGCAGGGCATCCAAGTGAACGAACACTCCAGGAATCATGTAATCGGGCAGTTTTTCCTTGAGAAAACCGCGCAGGTCGCTGCTAGCGAGAGCATCCTCATGGTTAGGGACAATGTAAGCTGCCAGATATTTGTGACCTGGAACATCTTCTCGTGCTATAACCACAGTTTCTCGCACGCCGGGGTTCTGCGCCAGCGCTGCCTCAATTTCTCCAAGTTCGATGCGGAAGCCGCGAATCTTGACCTGGTTGTCCAGGCGACCTAGAAACTCGATGTTGCCGTCCGGGAGGTAACGGGCTAAATCACCAGTTTTATACAGGCGTGACCCAGGTTTATTGCTATATGGGTTGGGAATGAATTTTTCTAGAGTTAACTCTGGGTGGTTAAGGTACCCACGGGCAACACCAGCACCGCCAATATGCACTTCCCCTGGAACACCGATAGGTACTGGTTGGAGATTGCGGTCTAAAATGTAGATTGACGTGTTGGCTATGGGACGACCAATTGGTACTATTTGTTGATTCAGCCCACGTTTGCAAGTCCAATATGTGGCATCAATGCAAGTTTCTGTAGGACCATAGAGATTATACAATTCTGCATTGAGATGGGCAAAGAAGCATTCTTGCAATTCGACAGTTAAAGGTTCTCCACCACAAAATACATTTTTCAGAGATTGGCGGATGCTAATTTGATCATTTTCCAAAAGCATTCGCAACAAGGTAGGCACAAGTTGTAAAGTCGTAATTTTTTGCTCGACTATTGTTTGAATCAGATAATCGCTGTCTTGATGTCCTCCCGGTCGAGTCATGACCAATTGCGCTCCAACTAACAAGGGTGCGTAAAATTCCCAAACTGAAGCATCAAAGCTAAAGGGAGTTTTTTGCAGCACTTTATCTGTTTCGCTTAAAGGGAAGTCTGTTTGCATCCAGAGCATATGATTACAAATTGCTCGGTGTGGTATCATCACTCCTTTTGGTTTGCCTGTAGAGCCAGATGTATAAATTACATAAGCCAAGTTATTAGCGGTGGCACCACTAACAGGAGCGACTGTACTCTCAGCGCCAATTGACTGCCAGTCTGAGTCTAAACAAATCACTTGTGCCGAGTGAGACGGTAATTCCTCAACTAACCGCTCTTGGGTTAATAACACCGACGGTTGAGCATCTTCTATCATCAACGACAGGCGCTCGAAGGGATACGTTGGGTCAAGCGGCACATAAGCACCACCAGCCTTGAGGATGCCAAGCAATCCCACTACCATTTCGAGCGATCGCTCTACACAAATCCCCACTAAAACTTCTGGCCCCACGCCCAGAGTTTTTAAGTGATGTGCTATTTGGTTCGCACGTTGGTTAAGCTCTCGGTAGGTCAGTTGTTCCTCTTCAAAGAGGACCGCAATAGCATCGGGCGATCGCTCCACTTGTTCCTCAAACAACTGGTGGATACACTTATCAGAGGGATACTCTTTTGTGGTGTTGTTCCACTCTACTAATATCTGGTGTCGCTCTCGCTCTGTTAGCGGGGGCAATTGTGAAACCCGCTGTTCTGGATTAGTTACGATTCCCTCCAGTAACGTCTGGAAATGTCCGGCTATGCGAGCGATGGTGGTCTTATCAAAAAGGTCAGCATTGTATTGCCATTTTCCTACCAATCCATCAGCAGTATTTTCCATTGATAGGGTCAAATCAAACTTGGCTGTGCTGATTTCCACTGCATACGAGCTTACCGTTAACTCAGGCAGTTTTACAGAAGGAACTAAAGCGTCATCGAGGGCAAACATTACCTGACATAGCGGAGTATAGCTTAAGTCTCGTGTTAGTTGCAATGCCTCTACCAATTGCTCGAAAGGAAGGTCTTGATGCGTGTAAGCCCCGAGCGCCACTTCCCTGACTCTGCCGAGTAACTCCTCAAAACTGGGGTCGCCACTGAGGTTGGTTCGCAGCACTAAAGTATTGACAAAAAAACCAATTAACCCTTCAATTTCTCTTCGGTTGCGACCAGCTACGGGCGTACCCACTACGATGTCATCGGAACCTGATAAGCGGTAGAGTAATGTTACAAACGCTGCAAAAAGCGTCATAAACAGAGTGGCTCCCGTTCGCTTGCTATAAGCGGTAAGTTCTGTGCTCAACTCCTTGTCAAGGGCTGCGTAGTAATGTCCTCCCCGGAAATTTTGAACAGCTTTTCGCGGTCGGTCTGTCGGTAATTCTAATAAAGAAGGAGCGTTCTTAAGTTGTTCCTTCCAGTAGTCAAGCTGCTGAACCTGTATTTCTCCTAGTAACCATTGCCGCTGCCAAACCGCAAAGTCGGCATATTGTACTGGCAACTCTGGTAAACGTGGAAGTTTTCCAGTGCAGAAGGCTTTGTAAAGTTCTGTTAATTCTCTCATGAACACGCCTTGCGACCAACCATCAAAAATAATGTGGTGCATGGTGAGCAGTAAAACGTATTTTGTTTCATCTAGCTGTAATACCGTACCTCGGAGCAAAGGCTCTCGCTCCAGGCTAAAAGGTCGATTCGCTTCAACCGTAGCCAATCGTTGCGCCTCGATTTCTCGCTCGCTTTCTCTTAGATGAAGCAAGTCTACAACAAGCAGTTTTAAATTCAAGGTTGAGGCGATAATCTGAACGGGTTGACCTTCTACTATTGTGAAGTTTGTGCGTAAAGCTTCATGCCGCCTTATAATTTCGTTGATGCTGCTCTGTAGCGCCGCTATATTAAGCTGACCGCTTAGACGCAAAGCAAGCGGGATGTTGTAAAATGCACTGTTTGGCTGTAACTGGTCAAGGAACCACAACCTGGCTTGAGCGAAGGATAATGGGATGGACTCTGACCTTGGAATTGGTAGAAGCGGCAGAGCTTCTTGTGAGTGCCCGTTCTTGAGCAAATTCTCAACCCGCTTGGCTAATTCGGCAATCGTGGGAGCTTCAAACAAACTGCGTAGCGGTAATTCGACGGCCAAGGTGTCCCGCACCCTTGAAATCACTTGAGTGGCTAATAAGGAATGTCCGCCTAGCTCAAAGAAATTGTCGTGAATGCCTAAAGGATCAATTAAGAGGATGTTAGCCCAAATGCAGGCTAGCATTTCCTCAATCGGAGTGCGAGGAGCGACAAAAGACCCTTCGAGTTCGAGATGCAACTCGGGTGCTCTTAGGGCGTGACGGTCTACTTTACCATTAGGTGTTAATGGTAAGGCATCTAGCATCACGAACGCTCCAGGTATCATGTAATCGGGCAGTTTCTCTTTGAGAAAACCGCGCAGGTTCCTCGTGGTGATCGCCTCTGATTGGTTAAGAACGATATAAGCTGCCAGATATTTGTGATTTGGAACATCTTCTCGCGCCACAACCACGGTTTCTCGCACGCTTGGGTGCTCCGCGATCGCTGCCTCAATCTCGCCTAATTCGATACGGAAACCGCGAATCTTCACTTGATGGTCAATGCGACCGAGAAACTCAATGTTTCCATCTGGTCGATAGCGGACTTGATCACCGGTTTTATACAGGCGCGCCCCAGGTTCATTGCTAAAGGGATTGGGGATGAATTTCTCTGCCGTTAAATCTGGGCGACCCAGATAACCGCGAGCCAGACCTAAACCACCAATGTGTAATTCCCCTGGAACACCAATTGGGACTGGTTGGAGGTAATGGTTCAGAATATACGTAGTAAGATTCCCGATGGGGGTGCCGATGGGTACACAAGAAGCAGCAGGATTCTTGACTATGAACTCGGACAAGTCATAGTAAGTAGCCACGGCTGTTGTTTCCGTCGGTCCGTAGCCATTGAGCAATTGCGGAGGATTCACCAATCCCTTCACGCAACGTTGCCACAGCTTTAAGGTTTCTGGCAAGACGGCTTCTCCCCCAACAGACACCACCCGCAAAGATTCTGGAAGTGTCTGTTGTGCCTCTGCCAGTTCCACCATCACCTGATGCCAGTGGGATGTCGGCCAATCCATCATTGTTATTCCCCACTCGTGGCATCGTTGCACAAATCTGCTGCCAGACACTAGCATATCGTCTGTCCGTAGAACCAGTGTTCCGCCTGCACTCAAGCAAGGGAAAATTTCCATCACCGCCGCATCAAAGGCAATGGAAGCAAACTGGAGAACACGGTCTGACTGTGTAATGTTGTATATCGCTATAGCAGACGAGGTAAAATTGACAATAGACCGATGTTCAATCATCACTCCTTTTGGCTTTCCGGTAGACCCAGAAGTGTAAATCACATAAGCCAAGTTACTAGGTTTAACCTCAGTGAGTGGATTTTCTTCACTATGAGCGTCGATATTGGGCCAGTTGCTATCCAAGCAGATTACCCGTGTTGCACTCACAGGCAATGAGGATACACCCATATCCTGATATAGCACCCCCAACGCCTGAAAATCCGTTGCCCCCTCACCAACTGTCACAAGGCCAAGCAGACTCCTCGGCCCAAGAAATTCCCGACTGGTGACGAGCAATTTTAGATTTTAGATTTTAGATTTTAGATTTTAGATTTTGGATTGACACTCGCGCATCAAGAGCATCGAATGCCGATCGCTTTCTTTCGATCGGCAGAAGCCCTCACCCCTGGATTTGTTAAAATCGTTGGTCATGTGGAGCAGGTGCATCTACGAAACCGGCTCAAAGGAGAATTGACAGACAATGTGGCTTAAATTTGGTGTTGCTCTCAGTGGCGAACTGACGGGCATTGATGATGTTGCGCGTGGAAAAACTAACCTTGCTTGTCTCTACTGCGGTGGCGGATTGACAGCAAAAAAAGGTTCGGTGAAAGAGCACCACTTCGCGCACACCGGGGAGACTTGCAAGCCCGTGTCACAGCGGATTAAAACCAAAGCGTTTCCCTCGCTGCCCCTCTACGAGCATTTCAACATCGAACTCAAGGGTGAGGAATTGGAACAGTTGAAGGTGCTGTGGAAAGAGTACGGAGCCCAAAAGCGATCGATTCCTAAAGACTTGGTAAACTTTCGTTGGCAGTTGAAGGGATTGCTGGAGTCGTCGGGCGATCGTTCTTATCAATTTACTAACCTCGGTAAAATCCCAGTGGGTGCACTTCCCCTGGCGCTGTTCAACCGAGTCCAGGAACCCCTGCTGCTGTCGGAGCTGGCTTCGTTGGAAGGCTCTGTAGAGATTGCTTTATCTGCGGGGTTATCTTGTTTAGAAGAACGGCGGGCTGATTTGCTGATTTATCGAGCACAGCTTCGTCGGATTCTGGTGAATTCGCTCTATTTTCTGGAGGTAAAAGTGGACGGTCAAACGTTCTACAAAATTGGCATTACTACTCGATCAATTGAAGAACGAATCGCCGAGGTGCAGCGGGATGTGAGAGCGCATTACTCGGATGTGGCTGTCAATTTGCTGGGATTGTGGGAACACCGGGGGAATGTGGAACTGTACTTCAAACACCGATACAAAGCGTTTAATTATCGCATTGGGAAACTGACAGAGTATTTTGCTTTTCCGGACGTCAAGGCGGTGCTGGATGATTTGTATGAGATGAAACCCAAAATGCTGAGCGATGTTGAGGTGGAGATGCTCGGCGGCAGGAGTGTTCGAGAATGTGAGTTAAAATCGAGAGAGCAGCGGGTTAGATAAGTGCGCTCGCACTTACAAACATAATTAATTGCAGTACAGTTACAAGTGTTAATTCAGCAACTATCGCTAAGAAACTTTAGGTAATTATGAAACACCTTTTCGCTCGGAAACAAAAAGTATAATCGTGCAAAGACTGAATAATTTACTACCATAAAGCACCCCATCTGATCATACAACAGACCTACAATGTTCGCTGTAAAAAAAGTCTAGTTAATCGCTCACTGAAAACGTGTTAATACTTTGTTGAAACGAGGGCAAGCGCTGTTCAAATTCCTCAGCACTGGTAGTAAATGCAACAGTCCACATATTGCTTCCCTGCTTAATCGTGTAGACTATCTGTTTGACAGATGTTCCATTCGGAATTATTGTTTCTGTCCCAATCTGACCTGCCTGATAGCCGCCAAGCGATACCTTCTTCTGCTCCACGACACGAATTTCGCTAGGTAATTGTTTGGTAATCATATCCAAGTATGTATCTGTCGTCACTGTAGATCCAACTGACTCTACAGCAATAGCAACATTAGTCAGAAAACCGGCTTTACCCACCTTCGAGTCATGAGCCCAAATGGCGTATGCGGATGGATTCTGTTTGAGAGACTGAGCTACCTGCTGATAGTAGGGTCCCCAAGATTCCAACTCTTGAACCACCACGTCCAGATTTTTGCTGAGATCTCCGCCACTATAATTCTCCGGTAACTGCAATTGGGCACCGCGTCCCTCAAACTTTTTCCAACCTGGGATGGTGGTTTGTGTGGCGGCAAACGGACTTGATGTTTGTTGAGATGTTTGTGGCTGCTTGCAGCCTATGACTAGGCAAGGTAGCAACAGACAGAGTACCAGCAAAAAGTTTTTCTTATTCATGGAATTAGGGTTTATACCCCAACTTGGTATCACTCATGATTGTACGTCTGAACGCAACTTGGTATGAGATTTGATATATTGTTGATACTTCGGCGAATGTAACTTTAAGACTTCTCTTTGTGATTAATTTCATCTAAATAGCCAGCCGATTGATTTATCTTGTACTTGGACACAGGTCACGGCCAGTTGGCGGTTTATGGCGCGCTTGTAGCTCTCTTCTTCAGAAATCCGCTGTAAGGTGGTGGGATGGCGGAAATATACCACACCGCAGACACCATCTATGCTCATGCTATCCTCGCCGCAAGGTCTTTCTCCACGCCCTTGTAATCCCCACGTCATTTTTGTTTGCCCGCCATCTTCCCAGCGCAAAGTCCTTCCTCCACCTCCAGCCCAAGAAACCGACTCATAGATACAAGTTTGCTTAAGTTCTACCTTGTCTTGGCGAAGCAACCAACAGGAAACAGATGCTCCCTCAATTCTCCCTGCGCGTGCAGGTGTGGCAACCATGCCCAGTGCTAGAATCGGTAGGAAAACAGACAAAGTTTTCAAGTTTTTATCCACGGTTAATATTCGGAAATAAGCGGAGTGTCAGGCTTAGCAAGTTCTATTCTCACCATGACCAATTTATTACCAAACTTGTTACCGATCGCCACCGATACGCCAATTTTGGGAGAAACCGAACCAAACCCAACACGCCCCCTATGCCCCCAATCTCAAAGAGTGCGGTCACTACACTTTATATGAACGCAACTCGAACCCCCATTGCATCGGTTTGCCTAACTAAGTAGTCAGACAGAATTAATTACACAAATACATAGTAGAATGATATTTCCGGCAAAATTATGAGTTAATTACAGTTTCCTATGATGTTTATCAGAGAAATAAACCATCTTTCGTCTAAATTGTTACAGCGAATTTATCGCCAAAGCCGACATCATCAGGTACGTCAACGAGCACATTGCCTCATATTAGCTTCGCAAGGAGTAAAAAAAGGAGAGTTAATGAATATTTTCAGCATAAGTTATAAGACCCTCTATAACTGGTTCAATCGGTGGGAATTAGAGGGAATGATAGGACTTTATAATAAACCAGGAAGAGGTTCTAAGCCACTATTTAACTCTTCGCAGAAAGCCCAAATTAAAGAGTGGGCTAAACAAGAACCAAGGCAATTAAAAAATGTTAGCCAAAAAGTTCAAGAGACCTGGGGCATAACTCCCAGTACAAAAACAATTAAAAGAATACTAAAAACTCTAAACATGAGTTGGCATCGTATGCGAAAAGGAGTGGCGGGAACGCCTCCAGCCCAGGAATATCAAGAGAAAAAGGCGCAATTAGAAGAATTAAAGCAATTGGATGAACAGGGTAAAATTGATTTATATTACTTGGATGAAACGGGATTTTGTTTGATTCCTTGTGTCCCCTATGGCTGGCAGGAAATCGGAGAATATTTAACAATTCCTAGTCGTCGTAGTCAGCGAATAAATGTACTAGGAATTATGAATCGAAATAACCATCTTGAAACTTATATTTCATATCAAAGTATTAATTCAGATGTGGTTATTGCCTGTATTGATGCTTTTTTTCCCACCGTAGATAAGCCAACGGTGATTGTCACTGATCAAGCTTCTATTCATACCAGTGATGCTATTGTTGACAAACTTGAAGAGTGGAAACAACGTAATATTACTCTCTTTGAGTTGCCTTCTTACTCTCCAGAATTAAATTTAATTGAAATTTTATGGCGGTTTATTAAGTATGAATGGATTGAGATATCTGCTTACAAGAATTGGGGTACTTTTGTTACCTCTGTGGAAAAAATCCTGAAAGAATTTGGAGAAAACTATGTAATTAATTTTGTCTAGCTACTTAATTATTTCTCGTGTCCCAATATCAAGGTCGTGCTGCGGGGTTGGTACGAGAGGACACCCAAAGTGCGAGCGTGATATTGAGTTGGATGCCAAAAGCGACGGGGGTAGGAAGTGAAGAAGTGCGATCGCGAAACTGGTCAAATCTTGCCGATTGTATCGTTGGCTGGAGCAATATCAACTGCAATCACCGTAGCATAGGGATTGAGAGCTTGTTCAGGCACTTGAATCGTTAGCTCCCCAAGAGGATCGGCACTTAACATAGAATCGACAATCGCACAGCGAGTTGAGTATTGTAATGATTCCCCTCCAGCGACTTTAGAAACGGCTTGAATCCGTTTAATGGGTACACCTCTTACTGTTACTGACTCGTAGGGCTTCATCAGCAAGAATAAGTAAAAGCGATTGCCTCGCCGAGTAGAAGGGCCGTAGAATTGCCAAGGTTCCAGTCCAGGCTGTGTTCCTACAATGCTCTGGGCATGAACAGCCATCCATGCTTCTACAAATTGCAACAAATCCAATTGTTCGGATTGAATCTGCCCGTTGCCCGTAGGACTGACATTCAACAGCAGATTGCCACCTTTACCTGCAACTTCACAGAGGGTATGAATAAGTTGGCGAGCTGACTTGAATTGGGTGTCCTTCGGGTTGTAACCCCAGCTTTCATTCAAAGTTAGGCAAGCTTCCCAAGTACGTTGAGGCGGTTGGGGAGGAATGAATTGCTCGCAGGTATCGAAGTCTCCAAATCCAGGGAGGCGATCGTTGATTAGCAAATGCGGTTGCAGCGAGCGAATCATTTCATGTAGCTGTCTAGCTTGCCATTCCTCTGGCTTTCGCTCCCAACCGCCATCAAACCAAAGCAAGTCAATCTTTCCGTAGTTGCTCAACAATTCTTTGACTTGAGCAAACATAAATTCTAGGTAGCGCTCCCACGCTCGACTCGTTGGCTGTCGAAATTTCCCAAACTGATACGGTTTGTCGGCTTCTGTAAAAGCCGGGTAGTCAGGGTGATGCCAGTCAATCAAGGAAAAATACAACCCAATTCGCAAACCCTCCGCCCGCATCGCCTCTACAAATTCTCGAACAATATCTTTTTTGTACGGTGCATACTCGATAGAAAAGTCGGATTGCTGGGTATGAAATAAGGAAAACCCATCATGATGTTTAGCCGTCAAAATCACGTACTGCATCCCCAAGCGTTTCGCTAAATGCGCCCAAGTTTGAGGGTCGTATTCAGTCGGATTGAAAGTTTGGGCGGTGCGGTGATAGTCCGCTACCGGAACATCTTGGCAGTACGGCAAGCTAAAGACGCCTCCCACCAACGGCCAAGATACTTCGTACCCGCACTGGCTGCTGTGACTCCAGTGAACAAACATTCCCAATCGTGCTGTCTCAAACCAGTTGTTTTCTTGAGTCATTGGTTCACCCTGAAATAGGCGCTATTGTGAAAGAGTAATGTTTACTCTTCGGTAAAATTAATAAGCTAAGGTATACTTCTTTGTTGGATTTGGCTGCAATGAACCTCCCCATAATACCCCACTGAAAATCATGAAAGCAGACACCATTGAAATTGTTGGTTTTCACGCGCATATTTACTTTGAGAGTGATAGCCGCGATGCTGCTGCGCGTGTACGCGAAGGATTGGCTCAGTTTGAGGTGCAGCTAGGGCGCTGGCACGATAAACCCATAGGCCCCCACCCCCAAGCGATGTATCAAGTTGCCTTTTTACCGGAACAGTTTGGCACAGTCGTTCCCTGGTTGATGCTCCACCGCGAGGAACTAAATATTCTCGTCCATCCCGAAACAGGAGATGATGTGGCAGATCATACAACACATTCTTTGTGGCTGGGAGAAAAACTAGAGCTGAATGTTGAAGTTCTGCGACCTAAAACGGCCAGCACCAGCGGGTGAGCTCGCACGCCAGCAGAGTTCGCTCGGCAAGCTCATCATGGCGTTGACACAGCATTTTCGGTTTCTAGCAATAGCTTTGTACGGTTTTCTTCAATCCCAATTATTTCTGGTTCTTTCACTTAATTCTGGCAAATACGACCAATAAAGTAGGGTTCTCCTGACTGTTACTCCACTTAGAAAGCGGCATCATAATAACTGTAAGCAACGAGCTTCAACCAAACAAACTTATAGAGCTTTACCAATCTTTGAGGTGACAGATTATGTTGATGCGCTACTGGCAACCCTTCACGGAAATTGAAACCATCCGCCAACAACTCGATAAAGTTTTTGACCAACGGGCAACAGCAAGAGATAACTCAGAAGCCGCTTGGATGCCCGCTCTAGAATTGGCTGATGCTGGGGACAGCTTCGTATTAAAAGCGCAACTGCCTGGAATTGACCCCAAAGACATTGACGTTCAAGTCACTCGCGAAGCAATTTCTATCTCTGGCGAACGCCGCTACGAAAACACAAACGAGAAATCTGGCTGCGTCCGTTCTGAATTCCGCTATGGCAAATTCCACCGGGTACTACCCTTGCCCGCACACATTCAAAATGACTCTGTGCAAGCTGAATGCAAAGATGGCATTCTAACGCTAACTCTGCCCAAAGTGACTGAAGCTCGCAATAAAGTTGTCAAGATTAATTTAGCAGAAATTGCTGGAGCTTCAACAAATCCCGCTTTGGAACAGGCTAACCAATAACGATGGGGCAAGCGTGTTTAGTGGGTAACTCAGTACGCAGAAAGCTGTGCTTAATTGAGTGAGGCAAATTTTCCTTTCATTGAGCCTGATTGGATTTACTTAACAACAACGGAACTGGAAAAGCTGATACCGGGAGCTACAGTTGCTCTCGGTATTCTTTATTTGGGGAAGCTTTAGAAAAGCCGGCCTTATAGGTGTCCTGAACCCGCAGCGAATTCAGTAACGCTTATAAGGCCGGCTTTTAGTAAATGCAGTCGATGTGCACTTCGCGAGCAGAATACCCAATCGTGAGTCCAGGCATTGAAGTCCCTCAGTCCTCCGTTCCACCCAATTCTGTGGCGAATAAAGACGCTTGGAGTGATTAGACCACGGGGGGCGCTTTTACGGTCATCAGAAACTCTGGGGGGAACGCTGCTGCCAGGAACGCGAAGGTTTGATAGTCCTGAACTCACGTATCTAGCAACTCCTGTAAAATCTGTTCTACTGTTACCTTCAACGGAGGCAAATTATTCTGTACGAGCGAGATCCTTCGATTGGTACTCAATCGCCTCCGTTCTCTGCATCCATGCAGTCTAAAAAAGCACAATTTATTATGGACTCGTATCGAGAGGCGTTTTAAGTTTCAGCTTAACATTGGTTCCTTTTTTAAGGACAACTTCACCACCAGGACTAGACAAGACATAAGCCGCTGTTGCTGCACCCCCAGCTACAGCACCATGCTTAAATTTAGCTTGATTGCCGAGGAAATGACCGGCTGCTGCTCCAGCTAAAATAATGCCAGCATTCTGAACAAACTTGCCTTTGGTTTTTGTTTCTACCTGAGTATTCACGCTCAGTAACATCAATGGGATAAGCTGAGCCATCTGCGAGTTGAATGTCATCAAAAATTAGATGCAAACTCGATTTTTTGCCCTTAGCTGCTTTAACGACATCTTCCAGATGTCCGTGGATCACGGCATCTTTAAGCGTTTTATTGCCTCCTTTAACTCGCAGAGTAAAACGCTCGTTGTCGCGGTTTTTACCTGCGGACAAATCTTGTTGGAGAACGGTATCAAAATTAGTTGCCGCAGGGACGGCCGCTGGCTGAGTTTTAAGCTGACTGGACGTAGGGCTGCTTCTGTCAGCTACAGCATTTGGGCGATTATTAGCCGGAGCAGAAGTGTTGGCGATCTGCTCGCTTAACTTATGACAAGCAACAGTGCTACTGAGTAATACGGCACCCAGTAGTAAGGGCATTAACTTTTTCATCGTTGGTTTCTTCGATTCAATAGGCTATCAGAATCTGATTAGGCTAAAATTAGCCAATTGACAAGGGATTAACTGAGCACAAATGCGATCGCTCCTACAACTACTACGCTAGTTTAGCGAACGACTATGTAGGATTGTCTTCCGAACTACTGAAGTAAAAGTCTCCTTTTAATCATTGGTGACAAGTTAAGACTTAATTGCATTTGTCAATCAGTAATATTACTCAAAAAAACTGCTTTTTTAGGAGTGAAAAATTCACGATTTGAGAGGGAGTAGGTATAAATATCATGGGAGGCCAGATTCCTCGATCGCCCAAATCTCAGTTTTCTGCCCAAAATCCGAGTAAATGTTGAACATAATTGCTGATTGAGAAATACTTTCTTAGCTTAACTTGTTACCAATCTCTTTTAATTCTATTTGCCAGTCGGTAAAGAGGTTGAATTGCCAACAAACGAAAAGCCACTCCGCAGGGATTTATTGTTGGCAACCTGCACATAAAACCTCACGGTATCAACCATTTTACCTGATTTAGCTTGCAAATTCCACTCTCCAGGTTTCAGATGCCAGAATAGCGAATTAGACGACTGCGTGGCTAACTTCTTACCATTCAACCACCACTCAATAAGAGTAGTATTTACTCCCAAAATTTTAAACTCCAGCCGTGAAGTCTCATTCTGGTTCATCAGAAAATAATCATCATTTTGAGGAAAGACTATTTTAAAATTACTGTTACTCAAACTAGAGTTACTCTGCTTTGCTAACCAGCCGTTATACTCTTCAGATAACGTTAAACTCCCCGACTCAGTTTCGTACTTACTAATATCTTCAGTATCAAAATATTCTTGCACAACTGACGGACAATCAGGTTTAGGTCGCCACCCAGAAATAGCACAAATAGGACGCTGTACTAACCCTTTCAAGGTCGGAAAAGTCGCAGGTTCTTGATGTTCGTGTAAGTGTAGCATAATGTGATTCCAGAGGGGTGCAGCACCCATAACTCCAGAGACTTTTTTCATGCGATCGCCATTAAAATTTCCGACCCAAGTAGCAACAGTATAATCAGTAGTAAAACCCACCGTCCAAGTATCCCGAAAATCAGAAGAAGTTCCAGTTTTTACGGCCGTAGGAAATGGTAAAGCCAGCACAGACTCAACCCCAAACTCTTGAGCGCGGGCGTGAGCATCGCTTAACATATTAGTAATTAAGGCAGATATTTTTCGCTGGATTACAGGTTGAGAATTAGAAGTTTTGGCAGCATTAAATGTACTAACAAGTGGTGTGAATTCTCCTTGTCTCGCCAAAGTCACATAAGCCCTAGCTAACTCGAATAAACTGACTTCACCGCTACCTAGAACTAACCCCAAACCATAGTATTCTGGAGTTTGAGTCAAATGCTCAAATTCCAATTCATGCAAGCGATTGAGAAAATTAGATACTCCCACTTTTTCTAATACCCTTACTGCTGGAATATTGAGAGAATTTGCCAAAGCTATTCGCACTCGCACTGGTCCTAAAAATGTTCGATCGTTATAATTAGTAGGGCTATAAAGTTTGGCACCAGGAATGGCATAATAAGTCGGCACATCTGCCAAAATCGTATTGGCTCTAATGGCACGTTTTTCTAAGGCTAATTCATACAAGAAAGGTTTAAGAGTAGAACCAGGCTGACGTAAGGCTTGCACTCCGTCATTCCGACCTATTTCTGTTTGATTAAAATAATCAGGAGAACCGACATAAGCTAAAATTTCCCCAGTATGATTATTGATAACTAAAGCTGCGGCATTATGGACATTATGGGGAGATAAAGAATTGACGACTTGCTGCACTTGTGCTTCAACAAACTGCTGTAAAGAACGATCGATCGTGGTGCGAATATGAGACGGATGCTGCTTAGGTAATTGATTGGAAAGCCAGAATAAAAAGTGAGGTGCGGCAATAATTCTCTGCTTGACTGGTGCGAGTAAAATTTCTTCAGTTAAGGCTCTTTCTGCCTGCGAGCGCGTGATATATTTGTCTTTGACCATGCGATCGAGTACGTAAGTTTGCCGTTTTTTTAAAGATTGCCAACGGTAGTAAGGATTGAGATTATTTGGATCGTTAGGAATGGCTGCTAAAAGGCTGGCTTGAGCAAGATTGATATCAGCGGCAGAAATGCCAAAATAGGTGCGAGAAGCGGCTTCTACGCCGTAAATATTGCCGCTCATTGGCAATCTGTTGATGTAAGATTCGAGAATTTCGTCTCTATTCATGCCGGCGAAAATCCGCCAAGATAGCCAAAGTTCCCGCACTTTGTTAGGTAATGTGCGAGGTGCGGGCTCTAGCATCCGTGCTAACTGCATGGTGATGGTGGAAGCACCGCTGACTAAATGTTTGGCTTGTGCAGCTTCGAGGAGCGCTCGCGCGATAGCAATCGCATCTGTGGCACCATGTTGATAAAATTGGCTGTCCTCAGCAGCGATAATTGCTCGCAAAAAGTGAGAAGAAACTTGATTTAAGGGTACTGTGGCGGTATGTTCTTGGTCGCGAGTGAGAATAGTGCCCAGGGGGAGTCCGTTGCGATCGCTAAATTCGATCGCCGACTGCTCCTGGGCGATGTCAGCAGTACGGATAGGTGCGAGATAAGGAAGCGATCGCACAATTAGGCAAATTAATACTAACACCAAAAATAGACGAAATTTCGGGTTTCTATATTTGGGCCAAATTTTTTGGATAATTTTAATCAGCCACAGCCTCAATATCCTCATCAATTAATCCCTCAGCCAACAAAGGTTTAATCTATAGCCTTTCTCAGTAACATGATGTGCGATCGTTAATAAGTAATAAAGGCTATATTTCCGATCGAGAAACGCATCTACCGGATTCACAAAAGACTACAACCCCAAGATACTTGTTTCCAGAAACTACCGGGTTGCCACCTCATTAAGAAACAATACAAAATCCTTACCCTCATAAAATTGTTAACTTTAATGATTAATATAAGTAGGTAGGCGGGATTAAACCGAATAATGTAACAGTATGTAAATAGGCTTAAGTCAGCCAGTAGAGAGCATTTGGACACTTTACATCGTTTACATAGTTGCGTTTTAAAGCGCCGACTTACTTAGCCTTTCTCAGGTACATGAGGTCTGTACAGGGCTTACGCAACTGGCATACGAAAGTTAAACTGTAGGGTGTGTGGCTGTGCATTTTTTGAACGATGATTCAGAGTTTCGGGAACTGACGCACCTTACCAATTGTGACAATTGCGTCCAGGGCTAATGTAATAAGGCTTGAAAGTCCCGATATTCAGAGAATCTCGTCTACCTCATCTTTGTGAGAAAGGCTATATCCTCCTGGCTGTGGTTGAGTTAAAAAATTAATAAATTTATCTGGAAATTCTAGCGCGTCAACTGTAGATCAAGTATCCGTAAAAGAGATATCACTTGTCAGTAACTCAGTCCTCTCATAGACTGAGCTTGTAAGAGTAATCTTGCAAGCTGTGCTGACCATGCCCCTCGCTTTATTGAGACGTTATTATGAAATTAAAAAAATGGATCGGTGCGGTACTTGTCTTCACGCTCGTACTGGCAATAACTACCTGTGGAGTCGCTAATAAATCCTCAAAAATTGAGGCACTTCCCTCAGTTGCTCCCCTAATTGCTCCGCAACTGGTAGACTGGATTGAAGAAATTAGCCCTACTGGAAAAGCTGAACCTCTCAACCAAATTCGCATTCGGTTTAAAGAAGCATTAATTCCAGTTGCAAGCCTTGATAGTTCCGAACAGCAAAGTCAACTAAAAGTATTTGAAATTCAACCTACTATCCCCGGTAAATTTCGTTTTTTAACCCCGCGCATGGTGGGATTTCAACCCGAACAAGCATTACCCAAAGCTACTCGCATTCAAATTGCCATCAAAGCAGGTTTAACCGATTTAAAAAATCACCGCCTCGACAAAGATTTAGCTTGGACATTTAACACAGAACCCATCCAACTGTCAAATTTACCAACTTCTAAGACAGAGAATTCAGAATTCCAACCCATTGAGTTAAAGCCCACCCTGAAATTTACATCAAATGTAGAATTAGATTTAGCTTCAGTGCAAGAGCATTTAAAACTAATGCCAGAGGGACAGACAAAAACTGTGCCACTTAAAATAGAGTTAGAAAAAGCAGAGGCAAAATCAGAAAATCGGCAAACTCCAGAAGAAAACTTCGAGCCATCTGTTCGCGCTTTTAATTATACCATACTTCCCCAACAAACACTAGAAAAAGCCCCTCAGTACCGCCTACAATTTGACTCTGGCTTGCTACCACTTCACGGTAATCTCCCCAGCGAAACAGCATTCGCCAGTCAGGTAGAAACTTATTCCCCCTTAGCATTTAAAGCTATTAACTTTTTTGGGCAACCCAATGCTGGCGGTGCTTATGGGCGGTTCGTGAAAGGCAGCGGTCAGTTACAATTTAATAACGGTATTATCGCCGATTCAGCGCAGGAAAATATCACCGTTAATCCCCCACCTAAAAAAAAACATCCTACACTTGTTCAAGCTTATGACAATGAATCCTTGGTTAGTCTCAACCCTTGGAGTTTAGAACCAGCCAAACAATATACTATTACTGTTGGTGCTAACCTCAAAGATAAATTCGGTCAAACTTTGGGGAAACCCGTCACATTGCTGTATGAAACAGGCGATGTTTCTGGCGAAATTTCGACACCAACAGGGTTAAATATTTTTCCAGCAGGTAAAGACTTACAACTGAATATTTCCACAGTAAATTTGCCAGAATCCCAGTACAAAGCAGCTTATAAAGTCGTTCAACCTACTGATTTAGTTTATAATGCTGACGCATATCCCAGAGGGGGGGAAAATGATTTACTTTCCAATCCTTCTGAGTGGCAAACTTTTCGAGTTTCAGGCAAGAAAAATCAGACAAATGATATAACAGTTCCCTTGCGAGAAAAACTGGGTTCGGCAACAGGAATGCTGGCCTATGGAGTTCAAGCACGCACGAATCTTTACTCAGATGAAAAGGGTAAACAGCAATGGCGGGAACCTGCCAATTACGGCTTAGTCCAGTTAACTAATTTGGGAGTATTTGCCCAGTGGTTCCCAGAGTCAGGTTTGATTCGAGTACATCATCTTGATGACGGTTCCCCAGTAGCAGCATCAGTCGAGATTTATGAATCCCAATTAGAGGCAAAATCTAGCCCTAAACCTACTCCTTGTGCAACAGGTAAAACTGACAATAACGGTGCATTACTGCTAAACCGTGAGAATTTAGAGAAGTGTATTCAATCTCAAGCAGGCGGCTTTGAAAAAGCACCAAAATTATTAGTGATTGCCCGCGAAAATAAAGACTGGGCATTTGCCAGAACAGAAGAATATAGCGGTGCTTATGGCTACGGCATTGAGGGAGATACTTGGAACAGTAATAAGCCACAATCACGCGGTACAATCTTCTCAGACAGACAACTTTATCAACCAGGGGAAAAAGCTTGGTTTACGGGAACTGCCTACTATCTCCAAAATGGAGTTATCAAGCAGGATAAAAATGCTAGCTATACAGTTAAGCTGCAAACTCCAAGCGGCACTACAACTGATTTAGGAACTCAGACCACTAATAAATTCGGCACATTTTCCCTAGAATTGCCCATCGAAAGCAATCAACCTTTAGGCTATTATTCCATTCTAGCTAAAGGGACAAGCGGAGCGGAAATTTCGGGTCAATTTCGGATTGCTGAATTCAAACCACCCAATTTTAAGGTAGATTTAAACCTTGATAAAGCATTTGCACTGATTGACGATAAAATTGAGGCCAATGCCCAAAGTAATTATCTGTTTGGTTCGCCAGTGGAAGGTGGAAAAGCCAAATACTATGTCACTCGCCGCCAAGCAGAATTTACCCCCAAAGGTTGGGAAGAATTTGCCTTTGGGCGGCAGTGGTTTTGGCCAGAAGAAAGCCCGAATGTTCCCACCGATGTGCTGCAACAAAATGCAGTCTTAGATGCTAGTGGTAAAGGCAATCAAACATTTACAGTCGGCAAAGATTTGCCCTATCCGATGAATTATCGGGTAGATATTGAAGTTTCCGATGTTTCAAATCTGTCTGTATCCGATTCTAAAACATTTACTGCCCTACCCAGCCAGCGATTAATTGGTTTACAAACTAATTTCGTTGCCGATGCAGGCAAAGCTTTACCCATTCAACTCATCGTTACCGATCCTACAGGAAAACTACTAGAAGGTCAAAAAGTCCGCGTTGAACTGCAAAAAATCAACTACAGCAGCGTCACGCAAGTAGTCGAAGGTAGTCGCAATCCTCGCAATCAAATCGAATACAAAACAGTAGCAAAAACAGAGGTAAAATCTGGTAGCAATCCTCAAACAGTATCTCTCAATCCTCCTGAATCTGGTTCTTACCGCATTCGGGCTAATTTTGCTGATGGCAGTAATGAAGTAACTGCCACTGATTTGCAGATTTGGGCAACAGGCGAAAACCTCGTAAGCTGGGGTAACAGATACGATAATAATCGCCTGGAAGTCAAACTCGATAAGAAAAACTATCAACCAGGTGAAACGGCAACAGCTTTAATTCAATCGCCTTATCCAGAAGCAGAGTTATACTTTGCAGTTGTACGCGATAGAACTCTCTACCAAACTGTCACTAAAGTTAAGGGTGGTGCTCCTCAAATCCAGTTTCAAGTAACGCCAGAAATGTTGCCCAATGCAGCGGTAGAAGCTGTCCTAGTCCGTCAAGGCAAGAGTTTAAAAGAGTTGGAACCTGGAAGTCTGGAAAATCTGGTAAAAATTGGCTTTGCTCCTTTTCAAACCAGTTTAGATGCTAAATATTTGAAAGTCCAAGTCACTCCCCAGCAAACAGAATTACAACCCGGTGCAGAGGAAACGGTACAACTGAAATTGCAGGACAATCAGGGGAAACCAATCAAGGGACAATTTACAGTTATGGTTGTCAATGAAGCCGTGCTGCAACTAACTGGATATCGCCCGCCCGATTTGGTAAAAACTGTCTATGCTGAACAGTCAATTTCTACCCGTTTCAGTGATAATCGACCGAATGTAGTATTAGAAAATATGACCTCTCCACTGGCAAAAGGTTGGGGTTATGGCGGTGGCTTTTCAACAGGTACAGCAAATACTCGCGTCCGCAAAGATTTTCAAGCTTTGGCTTATTACAATGGTTCTGTTATTACAGATGCTAATGGAAAAGCGAGTGTTAAATTTAAACTCCCTGATGATTTGACAACTTGGCGAGTGATGGCTGTTGCTACTGACGGCAATTTAGATTTCGGCAAGGGAGAGGCGACATTTATTACCACTAAATCGCTGATTTCTCATCCAATTTTGCCGCAGTTTGCGCGTCCAGGCGATCGCATAAAAGCTGGCTTATCTGTGACTAACAATACTCAGCAAAAAGGCAATCTGACAATTAACGGTCAAGTAGCCGGTGCCGTAAAATTTGAAGGCAATAATCCAGCAGCGGCGAATCTAAAAACTCAGGCTGAGTCGGGTACTCGTGCTTACCGTTTTCCCTTTATTGCGGGTAGTGCTGGTGATGCTAAAGTTCAATTTGCTACACAATTAAATGGCAACGTGGATGCGTTTGAAGTGCCTTTAGAGGTAAAACCTTTAGAAGTTACAGAAAACGTTGTAGAAACGGGAACAACTGCAAATCAGGTAAAAATTTCGCTGAAGATTGATAAAAATGTCGTGTCTGATGTCGGCGGTTTGGAGATTTCTCTAGCTAGTACATTGATACCGGAAATTGTGGCACCGGCGAAACAGGTTTTGCAGGATGAACAATTACCATTTTTGGAACCTGCGGCTAGTCAGTTATTAATTGCAGCCAATTTGCAAACTCTTGCTCAACAATACGCTCAGAGTTTGAAAGGTTTTAATCCTAGTAAAGAAGCTGCGAGCGCACTTGAACGACTGCAAAAACTTCAGCGTCCCGATGGCGGTTTTGCTTCCTATCCCGGACAAGAACAATCTGACCCGTTTGTGACTCCCTATGCAGCGAATGCGATCGCCTCTGCATCTAAGGCTTTTGCCAATACAGTCAATGCTGGGATGCTGTCTCGCCTGACAGACTACTTGAAGAAAACTCTTGCTGACCCCGGAGAATATGAGTTTTGTCAAAAGCAAATTTGCAAGAATCAGATAAGGTTATCATCTCTGATTGCCTTAGCAGAATTAGGCGAAAAACGCAATGACTTTCTCGCAGATATCTATCAGCAGCGAAGTGAATATAATCTAGTCACTCAAATTGAGCTAGCCCGTTATTTATCGCAGTTCAAAGACTGGCAAGATGAGTCTAAATTGCTGACTAACGAGTTGCAAAAAAACATCTATATCACTGGTCGTACAGCTAGGGTTAATCTACCTCAAAATGTAAGCTGGATAGCATCTCCTACCGCTATTCAATCTCAAGCCTTGCGACTATTTATCGCTCAAAAAAGCAAGGCAGAAGATATCGATCGCTTATTGCAAAGTCTCCTAAATCTGCGGCGACATGGCACTTGGCAAAGCACTTATGACAACGCAGAAGCACTCGCAGCTTTAGCTGACTACAGCAAGACTCAGCCGACACCGCCTAAGTTTAGTGCTACTGTAAAACTGGCTGGTAAACAGTTAGATTCGATTCAGTTTGACGGCTACCGCAATCCCAGTCTGTTTATCACTATAGCAACAGATCTGTTGCCGCGAAATGGTGATTTAATTATTCAAAAATCTGGTCAAGGTACGCTGCACTATCTCGTCAATTATGGTTATCGTTTGCAGGGTAATCAACCGGGACGTTTAAATGGGTTGCGAGTATTGCGAGAAATCCGACCTGCTGGGGAAGACAAAGTGTTAGGAAAACAGCAATTTTCTATTCCTCAACCGCTGACTTTGGGAGTTGGACAAGTGTTTGATATTGCTTTGGAAATTATCGCAGATCGCCCTGTAGATCATGTGGTAATTACTGACCAGCTACCTGCTGGTTTAGAGGCAATTGATAACAGTTTCCAAACTTCTACAAAGGCGGTGGAAGCTCAAGGTGATAGCTGGCAAATTGGGTATAAAACGATGTATCGCGATCGCGTTGTCACCTATAGCGATCGCCTCGAACCCGGAGCCTACAGCCTCCACTACCTCGTCCGTTCTGTCACCCCCGGAACCTATCTCTGGCCGGGTGCGGAAGCTCATTTACAATACGCTCCCGAAGAATTTGGGCGATCGGCTTCCTCTACCTTGATTGTGTCGGATAAGTAAATCAGCCGTTGCGCGATCGCTTTTATGCCCGGATGAGGCGGTATTCTAAGTAATGGCAACAAAAGCGATCGCCATATTTTAGAAAGATGAGCTTTTACCGCTATGCCTAAACCCAAGAGGTATCCCGACAATTGGCAAGAGATTGCGCTCTCGGTGAAAGAAAACGCGGGGTGGCGTTGTACAAAGTGCCATCAACAATGCCTCCGACCGGGCAAACAAAGCGGTTTAACCAAATCGGAACGATGTGCTTTAACTTTGGCGGTGCACCATCGCAATCGGATACCGGAGGACAACCGCCCTGAAAACTTAATCGCTCTGTGTACCGCGTGTCACCATTAAACTCAACGAGACTGTCACCAACCCCGTTGGTCTTCAAAACCGTGCATGAAACTTTAATTTCACACGGCTCCTCAATGATTTGGTGCTTGTTACGCATACCTCATTACCCATTTATCCTCGACTCTTTCAAGTCTTTTGGTGGGTTTAGGCTCGACACTGTTGCAGTCGGATTTGCTGCCAGAACTGCCATCATTGGCTGTCTTTATATCATGGCAATGTCTATGTAGAAGTTGAAGATTTTTATACTCATCCTTTTTACCTTTCGATTTGGGGATGATATGGTCAACTTCCATTACATCATCTTCACGGAAGAACAAACCGCAGTGGGTGCATTTCCCTTTTTGCTTTTTCAGGAGCGTTGCCACTCTAGACGGCATTTCCGGGTTTTTACCCATTCTTGAACTCCAATAGTCGGGTAGGGCAGGGACATTGCTGTCCCCTTCCCCCCTAAGAACCGTGCTTGCAAGTTTCCCTGCAC
>NZ_JAUBUJ010000036.1:0-72854 GCF_036705405.1 Microcoleus sp. B13-B6 | reverse complement strand
AGAGTAAGCGACGCAGATCCAAGGACGCATACCTAAGCGGTAGGACAATTCCCATTCACGACCCATGTAGCAGAAAACGCCAATGAGGAAGTGGAAAATTACCAATTGGTAAGGGCCGCCGTTGTACAACCACTCATCGAGGGAAGCTGCTTCCCAGATTGGGTAGAAGTGAAGACCGATCGCGTTGGATGAGGGAACAACAGCACCTGTGATGATGTTGTTACCGTACATCAAGGAACCTGCTACTGGTTCGCGGATGCCGTCGATGTCCACTGGAGGAGCAGCGATGAAGGCGATGATGTAGCAAATGGTGGCGCTGAGCAAGGTAGGAATCATCAAGACTCCGAACCAACCGATGTAAATCCGGTTGTCGGTTGATGTGACCCACTCACAAAAGCGTTCCCAGACGTTGGCGCTTTCGCGCTGCTGTAAGGTTGTTGTCATTTGTTTATGATTGCTTTATTTGGTTTTCAATGTTCGTGACGGCTTTGTGTTCCGCCATGTAAATAAACATAAAGCTTTTATTTCAGTTTGTAAAGGCCTTCTAAGCACAGATTTTCTTATAGTTAACATAAATTATGCTTATTCAAAGCCATAAGGCTTGCTGTATAAGGAGTTGAAAAGCTGAGTGCGGAATTTGTGGACGATCGCCCACGAAAGAAGAATACTCATAATCTACCTGGGCAACGAGATTCCGGGCTTGCGTCAGTGTTAAGATAGATGAAGGGTTGCGATCGCCAACCGCAAAACTCGCAATGCACAGATATATGTTACTGCGTAAGTCCGATCGATAATTATCCCAAGGAATGTCTCGCACCGTCACCTACAGCCCTGCTTATACTCTGGTTCCCACTTACGAGTGTTTTAACCGCTGCACCTATTGCAATTTTCGGGCAGAACCGCTGCAAAGTCCTTGGCTGACACTCGCAGAAGCCGAAAAACAGCTTTTGCGGCTGCAAACTCAAGGTGTAATTGAAATTCTGATCCTCAGCGGCGAGGTACATCCTCAAAGTAAACGGCGAAAAGCTTGGTTGCAGCGGATTTACGATTTGTGCGAACTGGCACTTGCTCTGGGATTTTTGCCACATACTAATGTGGGGCCGCTCAGCTTTGAGGAGATGGCACTGTTAAAAGAGGTAAATGTATCGATGGGGCTGATGCTAGAACAGCTTGCCCCACATTTGTTACAAACTGTTCACCGGCACGCACCGAGTAAAGTGCCGGCGCTGCGGCTGCAACAGTTAGAATGGGCTGGGGAATTAAAGATTCCATTCACAACTGGTTTGCTGCTGGGAATTGGGGAAAGTGAGGCAGATTGGATTGAGACGCTGGAGGCGATCGCCCGCATTCATTCGCGATACAATCACATTCAAGAAGTTATCCTCCAGCCACACAGTCCGGGAAATCAGCAAAGTTGGGACGGTGAAATTTTTGATGCTACAAAAATGCCGGAAGTAATTGCGATCGCCCGCAGCATTTTACCATCTGAAATCAGGTTGCAAATTCCGCCAAATTTAGTTGCACAGCCAGACATATTGCTGGCTTGTTTAGAAGCAGGTGCTAGAGATTTAGGAGGAATTGGGCCGCGGGATGAAGTTAATCCCGATTATCCTCACCTGCACCACCAAACTTTAACAGAAATTTTAGCAGCAGCGGGATGGCAACTTGTGCAGCGTTTGCCTGTTTATCCTCAGTACGATAAGTGGCTGCCACAGAAATTGCAAACTGCTGTTAAACAATGGAGAGTTAGTCATTAGAAATTCTTATTTCTTAGTCCGCGCAGGCGGACTTCGTTTGACAAGAAGCGGTTTCAACCGCCGAGTGATAAAAATAAACTATTGAGATTTTAAATCAAAGAACCGCCCCCATCAATCCACACTTCAGTACCTGTGATAAAGCTGGACGCATCTGATACCAGAAATAAAACTAATTGGGCGACTTCTTCACTAGAACCGGCGGTATTATCAGTCAAAGGAATCATATCTTGAATCGACTCAGGCGCGACTGGAATGCGATCGATATGTCGCTTCGTGGTGCTTTCCTCAATGGCAGTCAGCACCGCGCCCGGACATATAACATTGACTCTGATTTTGCTGGGAGCAAGTTCTAGCGCCAGCATTTTCGCTAAAGCTACTTGGGCAGCTTTGCTGGAGGCGTAAGCTGTAGCGCCCACTTTCTTGAAACTTCTGGTGCCATTAATCGACGATGTAATCACGATGGAACCTCCTTGTTTTTTTAAATAAGGAACTCCATATTTTACCGTCAAAAATGTTCCTCTGAGGTTGGTGTTAATTGTCCTATCCCACTCTTCGGGTTCCATCTCTTCTATCGGCGACCATACACCGTTGATACCCGCATTTGCGAACACAATATCAATTCTTTGATATTCATCAAAAATGGTTTGAAATGCCTGTTGCATTTGCAGAGAATCGGCCACATCTGCTGCAACAGCTAGCCCGCAGCCTCCTTCATCGACCAACTGGCGGACGGTTTCTTGCGCGGTTTCTAAAGTGCGATTGATAATAGCAACTTTTGCGCCTTCCTTTGCCATTAAAATTGCTGCTGCACGACCAATTCCCGACCCTCCGCCAGTAATAACGGCTACTTTTTGTGAAAGTTTCATAATTTTTTATGTAAAATAACATTATACACGATCGCCTCGCCTAAAAATAGGACTAAAGAGAGAGCTTTAGTCCTAACTATAGATAGATTTTAGCTATTAAAAATATGAAACCAAAAAGTAAAAAGATATCTTGCTTTTTACTTTTTGCTGTTAACACAGTCCTTACGGCTGCGGAACCCAGACAGAAACTGAACCGGCGTTACACCTAAAATCAGCCCAACCATCCTCATTAGTTGTGATGGGTTCTTGGATGTGTTCGGTGATGTCAATATAAGTTCGGTTCGGCTGTCCGACTTCCATAAACTTAGTGCCATCGCCTCCGTTACTGAGTACCACAGCCATGCCGCCCGGATGTTCTTCATCTCCGAGTCGCGTCCAGCCAAGGGTATTGGCGTGGTCGAAGTAATCGTACTGATTGCCGTAGGAATAAGTTTGGCGCGCGAACAAGAATTTATCTACCATAAACTTATGTTTGTCTAACCAAATCTCGTATTCATTGCCATCATTTGCTGTATCCTTATAGTTAGCGCCGTAATAATCCGGGTAAAAAATGCACGGATATCCTTCGCGCCGTAGCAGGATTAAAGCGTAGGCAAGAGGTTTAAACCAAGCTTCGACAACTGATTCTAGGGATTGTAAGGGCTGGGAATCATGGTTGTCTACCAAGGTAACGGCGAGGGCGGGTTGCTGTTGGACGAGAGTGTTATCAAAAATTGTTCGCAAATCATAGCTATTACCGGCTTTGCTAGCAGCGTGGAAGTTGTAGTGGAGGGGTGCATCAAATAAGGCTACTTTACCGTCCGTTGCTTCTAGGAAGTAGTGCAAAGCTTCCACTTCATAAGACCAATATTCGCCGACGGCAAATAGGTCGCGTTGGGCATAGTGGCGGACGTGTTCCAACCATTCTTGGAAAAATTCTGCTGCTACGTGTTTGACGGCATCGAAGCGAAAGCCGTCAACGTTTGTTGTATCGACATACCACTCACCCCAGTATTTTAATTCCCCGGTGACTTCTGGGTTGTCCATATCTAAATCGCAACCCATCAGGTAGTCATAATTGCCTTTTTCTAGGTCTACTCCTCGATCGAATTCTTTACCTTTAAGCAGGTAAACGGCATGGGTTTCTGTGTTGTAAACGTTGTAATCAATGGCGTCAAAATGCCACCAATGCCACTCCATGCTGGAATATTTTTTGTCGCGGCCGGGGAATGTAAAATGCGTCCAAGCTTTGATGTTTTGATATTCGCCTACGGTGTCATTCCGGTTGTCGGGATTGAAGGGTGTGGCTTCGGCTTCTTCTTCTGCATCTGCACCTAATTTGTGGTTGAAGACTACATCGGCATAAATCCGAATTCCTGCATCTTGGGCAGCTTTTATCGCGGCCAAATACTCATCTTTTGTCCCGTATTTCGTGCGTACTGACCCTTTCTGGTCGAACTCGCCTAAATCGAATAAGTCGTAGACGCCGTAACCCACATCCATACCGCCGCCGGTTCCTTTATATGCTGGCGGCAACCACAGGGATGTAACGCCTATTTTGGCTAAATCTTTTGCTGATTTCGCTAGCTGATTCCACAGGCTGCCGTCAGCGGGTGTGTACCAGTGGAAATACTGCATCATGACGCCATTTAGTTCAGACATATATTTAGTTTTTCCTGTTTTGTAATGTTGCCAGATAGATTTTTGTTCGTAGCTTGCTAGTTTACGTAGGTCTGCAATCTATCGTTAATAAATATAATAATAGATGGGGTTGCTCACCACAATCTATCTGTTGATGGATTGACAAAAAAATGTAAATTTGATAATAATTATTTTAAGGCTATGGAAAATTATTAAAAGGGTGGCTATGCTTCGGCAACTCGCTCAAGTCTGGTTTTCCAAGTACCGTCGATCGCCAATTCAAGCAATCTAAATCCCGGCGGGATTTCGTCAAGTATAATCGGATGGCTTTTGGGTAAAAGTTGGATGCAGGTGCTGGGTGTCCCCAAGTAGGTAACTGACCCCCGCTGTTGTTGAAATTCTTGGTGAATGTGGCCACAAAGAACGATTTTGATTTGAGGGTATCGATCGACAATTGCGAAAAATTCATCGGCATTGTGCAGCATCATTCCATCCATTATTTCAGAGTCGATCGGCAAAGGATGATGGTGCAAGGCAATGATAACAGGTCGATCGCCCGTTTGTTGCAGTTGAGAGTCGAGCCAATGCAAGCTTTCTGGGGAAAGCCGCCCGCCGTCGCATCCGGCTTCTACACTCGAAAGTAATAGAAATTGCCAGTTTCCTAGCATCCATGATTTTTCTGGGGAAAGAGGCGACTGATTTAAGATTTCTGCCATGACTGGGATGTTGTCGTGGTTCCCAGGTATCCAGTAGGCGGGAATTCCGAGGGGGGCGATGAGGGAGACGAGGCGCTGGTAGGATTCGGGTGTTTCGTCTTGGGACAAGTCCCCTGTGAGTAGGAGTAAGTCGGGCGGCGGCTGTATCTGTTGCAAGCGATCGAGAACTGCTTGGAGGGTGCGGGTTGTTGAGAGGCCTTTCCATTCTCGATCGATCTCTGCAAACAAGTGAGTGTCGGTGATTTGGGCGACGAGTAGGGGAGAAACTGGTGTCATGGCTGGTGTGGCGGGTCGTTGCTATAGTTCTAGAGTAGCTTCCCACAAGGGTTTTGGGGATATGGGGAAAAAGGGCGATTCCCTACCCTTGGGGAACCCACGCGCGTTGGGGATAGCTGCGCTTTACGAAATTTTTGACAGGTATGTTAAAATTTTCGAGATTTGGTGTACTATAAGAAAACGTCAAATTTCAGACGTAACGGCGGCATAGCCAAGTGGTAAGGCAGAGGTCTGCAAAACCTCCACCCCCAGTTCAAATCTGGGTGCCGCCTTAATTTTTAGTATTTTTAATAAGTCTTAAATGCTTGTGTGACAAGGTTTTTGGGTTTATTATAGACTGTAAATTGTATTTAAGTAAGTCGGCGCTTTAAAACGCAACTATGTAAACGATGTAAAGTGTCCAAATGCTCTCTACTGGCTGACTTAAGCCTATTTACATACTGTTACATTATTCGGTTTAATCCCGCCTACCTACTTAAATGTGCATAATTGATTGCGGAAAGTAATGCAAATTTAATGCAATGCAAAAAGTGCTGACCATTAAGACCAGAGTGGGCAGAATAGTGGGAGCTAGCGGACATTAAGAGACCACTTGTTACGGGTGAATGCCATGCTGATCTTGGCGATCGCGTTTGTAAGTTTTTGCCCGATCGCCCTTCGACTTTTGCGCTTACGATTTGCGCCACGCTTGGGCGATTCGAGCGATTCGTTTCGGGCTAGATTCCTCGCTGGCTGCTAAACAGATGGGGCACAGCTTAGCCACGCATACGCAAACCTATCACCTGGCTCTCAATGAGCGCGAACAGCAGCGAGCTTACGATCGGATTTTGTCGCTGCACGCGCTTTCTGACTACACTTAGATTTTGGATTTTCTACCTAACACAGCATCATAGGGGCGTGGTTGTGCTTACGTGCCTCCCACTACAACAATTTCCACTAACTGTCCTCAAGTATTCTCAGATTTGGCAACTGTCTGATCGCTTGTGGGATGGAAATAATCTGATCCCCTTCGATGTCAAGGTATCTCAGGTTGAACAGTTGTCCGAGCGATTCTGGAATGGAGGTAATCGGATTACTTCCAATGCTAAGCTCTGTCAGATTCGACAGTTGCCCAAGCGCCTCTGGGATGGAGGTAATCTGATTATCAGAAAGGTAAAGGAGTTGCAGATTATACAGTTGCCCAAACGCTTCTGGTATGGAGGTGATCTGATTACCAAAAAGAATAAGGTCTGTCAAATTCGACAGTTGTCCAAGCGTCTCTGGAATGGTTCTAATTTGATTATCGTTGAGATCAAGCTTTCTCAGATTGAATAGTTGCCCAAGCGCCTCTGGTATGGAGGTGATCTGATTACTGTCGAGGTGAAGCTCTGTCAGGTTTGATAGTTGCCCGATCGTTTCAGGTATAGAGGTAATGCGATTTCCTCTGAGGTTGAGTTCTGTCAGGTTTGACAGTTGCCCGACAGCTTCAGGGATGGAGGTAATGCGATTGTAGCTGAGGTCAAGCTTAGTCAGGCTTGACAGTTGCTCTATCTCTCCAGGGATGGAGGTAATGCGATTTGAATAGAAGTTCAGCTCTGTCAGATTTGATAGTTGCCCGATCGCTTCAGGGATGGAGGTAATGCGATTTGAACCGAGGTTAAGTATTTTTAAGTTGGTTAATTCAAGGACAGCATTAGGAAACTCAGTTAACCTATTTCCAACCTGTCTGTCTTCATCTTGGCCCAACAGCAAAGTTTCAAGTTTTATGCACTTGGCAATTTCTGGTGGCAACTTTTTCAACTTCAGCCCCGACAAATCCAGTTTTGTCGAATTCTCCTCAGATGCTTGATCGATTCTCTGCACTGCTTTCTCTCGCGTCATGTTCTTTGCCTCTCAGTGAAATTCATTTTAGTGTGACTATGATTTTAGTCTATCTCTCGTCTATCAAGTTCTTCTTTCCGCAGTAAAACTTAGCTAAAACTGTCCGAAATTTCGGACAGTTTTAGGGTAGTGGTATTTCGTAAAGGACAGAGTAAAATACTCTATTTTGGAAGTCAGACTGGGTAAGACTCCTCGAAAGGTCGATTATTCTTCATCCTTTACGAAAAGACACTACCCGTACTCCTACGCGATATTTGATTTTTTGTAGATGTCTATTGACTACGATCGCAAATCGTCGATCAGTTTTTCTATAGCCATACTTTTTGTGGTTTCATCCGGTAGAAGATTAAACACTTTCTGTAAAAGTTCTGGAGACGCATTTTTAATCAACCAATCTTCACCCGAATTATCCCCAAGATTTAAAAAATACTTTAAACGTTCCTCTATAGCTTCCTTATCTGCTTTATCCAGTTGTGCAACTCGCTTAAGCCAATCCCCTTGCGAATCTTTAAAACAGTTAGCATCAACAGTACATATCTGATGCACTAGAGCGAAGGAATTCTTAGAAAGACCATTTGTGCTTGTAGAATTAATCGGATATACAGTTGGCAAACCTTTATAGGTTTCTTGTGAAGTCAACGGAATCAGCGTCAAAGTTTGGATGTATTTAGATTCATCTTGAAATTGGTCACTTGTCCAAACGATATAAGGATGCTCTCCCCGAAAAACCCGACTCGAATTAATCACCTGAGTGCAAGAAATTGTCTTGCACTCAATCTCCCCTGGTTCATTTATCTCATAAATATGATGATGACCGAGTTTGCAACGAAGAGATACTCTATAGGGATTGATAAAATAAATCCAACCTTGACGCGGTTTTTGTCCAGCCACTCGCTCACTCCAATTCACTCATTAACTTTTCTCTTTCTTTGTATAGATTAAGTCTCACCTGTTCCTCTGGTTGGTGGCTATATCTAACCTCAAGCATGGGAGCAGTGCTATAGACATATTCTAGTAACTGATTCAGTTTATCCTCTCCTGAACCTGCCCATTCTCTCCTGATGTTGTCAAGTATGAGCTTCAGACCTAAAGGTAACTTTAAATCATCCACATTACCTGCTCCCTCACCAAGTCTGATGAATATACTGTCTCCCTGAGATTCTTGAACAATCTCTTTGCCATTCATTTGATTTAAAGCAGCCTCTATGCCTTCATTCCAAGGCCCATAGTAATAATAACGCCAATCTAAATCAGTAAGCTGCTTGTCTGTCCATTTGACCGCATAAAGATCAGCTAAGTACAAAAACTTGATTAACTGCGTTTTTGTAATATAGCCTTTTGTTGCGTACACAAAGTATTTGATCAGGTTTTCTAGCATGGCTTTCCTTCTTTTAATTTCAAAAAGCTCCCTAATTAATCTTATAATTTGTTCGCTCAATTTAACTTTATTCTATTATATCATCCAAAGGAAAGCTTGGCTATTAAAGCAGATAAAAAATACCCAATGGTAACAAATAGAGTGTGTGCGTCCAAGAGTGTATTCTTCAAAAGTTGAATTGCCGTCTAAGAAATATTTTGAAGGATTATCGCTCGCTTTAATATTTGTTGGGCAACTCCATAATAGTTAGGATTTTCTAACCCTTCTAATTCATGTTCGATATCTTCCCAATCCCCTAGCTTGCTTTTCCACTTACCATCCTCTTCTTGTCTGGCTGCGTGCTGTGGCTGGCCATTATAGGTGTAGATTGCTATTTTTTGAAACCCCGCTTCAAGGTCACGATTCTCGCAAGGTTCATATCCAATAGTTTGATAAGCTTGGATAAAAGCTTCCAGCGTTAACTCTCTTGAAACACCATCCGGCCAGTACCCATCAGGGTCTACCGGGTCCCATCTGCATTCCTCTTCTCCAGCAGCAAAAGCAAAACAATTATAATCTACTGTTTCTTCACTTGTTACTTGATATTCAGTAAGCTCTAAGTTAGGAAATCTCAATATTTTTCGGTACTCTAGCTTACCACTCATAACCGTGTTCTTTTCCCCATTGTATCCAGGCTTGGGCCATTTGCTTCATTCGGCCGCGCTGTTCGGGTTTTACCGGATTGTCACCAGTAATTGCCCTCAACGCCCAAAACCAATGGTCTGGCTTTTGTTCGAGGTCACGCAAAATCAAGGGGATAACTGGCTGTCCCATGCCGATAATTCTCTGATAAGCCTGGTGCATTGATTTCTGTGTAACTAATGATAGCATCCCCGTTTCGACGCGCCATTCTTCGGCGAACTTCTTAAACTCTGCTTCTAGTTCTACCTTGCTTTTAATCGGGAAGTCATCAGCAGGAATTCCTGAAGGCAACAAATATACTTTTAAAACATCTTTGGCTTTTGATGCCGATTCTAAAAAGCTATTCGGCATCAACAAGCTATTAAGCTTTTCACAAAATCGCTCTTTTTCTTCGGTTGATAAGTTAGAGAGTTCTTCAAATTCATCAACAGCCGCAATAAGCTCATCTGCTAGTTCTTCCACCGTCCAAGCATAAGTTTTCTTTAAAGCGTATATAGGAATAATACTCTCTAGTATATTGACTAAATCATCATGGTTCGTGTTTTCTACCTCTGACTCTACGTTTCTGACTAAATCATCAATAGGCAACGCAGGGACTGTTTTTCTCAACGCAGTCAAAATAGCCTCAAACACTGAGTTGTCCAAGGCTATAATTTTTTCGATGCCGGATTGATATTGGCGATGTATTTTTAAAGAAGGCATATTAGTTTTCTTGTCTTTCCTAAGAGAAAGTTAACTTGAGACTAATTGGCTTACTTATACATTCCTTCAAACACAAAGGGTAAGGTGCGCTAGGCGCACCCTACAAGTAGAGTCTGTGCGTAAGTCCTAAATTAGCAATCTTACTCAAATCATCACATTTTGCTGATAATTCTTTGCAGGATTTCCACCCCTGATACCGCTTGCCAGCCAAACAGCCCCAAGAGCACAATATTCAGAAAGATGTGAGTGTTTCTCGCCCAATCACTGCCTTTTTGCATCAAAGGAGTCAGCGAGGCTGCGATCGCAATTATTGCCATCATTCCCAACCCTGCTAGCAAGTGCGGGCCCACAAATAGCTTGCCGTTGTTGATGTAGGTGACAGCCATCCCGACGATCGCCACCGTAACCATCAAGGCTAACAGCAAAGAACCCATCTGGTGGTGCTTGACGTTGAATTTGCCCTTAAGTAACTCTTTTTTGACTTCGCCTTCGGCACTTCTGGTACGTCGGATTTGAATGCCCAGATACAAAGCATAAAATGAGATGGCCAGCAGTACCCACATTAAAACAGGGTGGATGAATTGGCTCCAAACTTTCACTGACTGAGGAATTTCGAGATTCATAGTGTTCTGAGGATTAGCAAACATAGCTAGTAAAAGTATAGTCATTTATGACATGACATGGGAGGCATTAAGTCCCTCCCCCTTCACTTTCACTTTAAGCGGATTGACCCGCCTCGGCTGAACTACGCAGCTCCCTATCAAGAAAGCTAAACGCATTTGGGATTGCTTTTCTCAAAATGTTGTAAGAAGCGTTAACATCGGAGTTAATTAATTGACCGACTGATGTCTTGTACAAACCTCTTTTGATCCGCCTGCCACTAAATACAATATCCTTATCTGTCTTTCCATAGACAGGGATTGGATATAAATCGAGAAAATTAGACCGAGATGTATAAGATTCTTCTTGCTCTAGTACCTTGATTCCAACTAATCGAGCTTTGTATTCCAACATCTCAATTAGTCGAGCGTGGGGAATACTGACAAAGTTTTGATTAGTTTGCTTTCCCAAATCAATCTCAGTTTTCCATTGTACATTCTTGCCAATTACCAACGTCCCAATTTCTTTGGCGATTAAAAGGTCAACAATCAGGCGACTGGTATGATGCAAGTAATTATCAATTTTTGGGTGGCGACAGCGAGTTAACCGTTGAATGCGGGATGAACTCTTGCGACTTCCTTTTAATTGAGATTGTAACTGTGCTTTACGTTTGTTGTAGAACTGATTGATTGATTTCAAGAGTCGCCCGTTAATCAGTAGCGGGATAAAACCCGGCTGATTTGAAGTTAACGCCACTAAGTTATTCAGTCCTAAATCAATACTAGCTACGAATTTATCATCGCTGATGGTGGACTCCGACTTGTCATAAATTACCTCAATCACATAAGAATCACATTTGGGAACCAACCTAACTTGACAAATTCGATCGGGATTTACTTTGGTTTTGATTGATAGATTAGTAGCCGAAAGCTTAATAATCCCTTTCTTCAACAGTTTGCTACTAATTGCTTGTATTGTGTATACGAGAATGTTTCGCCCTTTGACCTTATCCTTGTACTTGGGCATTTTTGGGCTACCAGTGAATTTAGAGGAATCAACTTTGTAAGCTTTAACCGCTTCAAAAAAGGATTTCCAATTCTTATCTAGTATCATTAAGATTTGCTGACTGACTTTTGCGGGCATTGCCTTGTATGCTTGATGAGACTTCATCAAACGGTTCATTTCGTTGTAATTGATGTAACTCCATCCATAAACAAAACTCTGACGAATGACGTAGTTAGCAGCATTGTAGAGATTCTTGGATTTAAAAGCTAATTCATCAATCTGGGCGAAACGGTATTCCGTAGATTTAATGATATGCCTCTCTGCTAGTTGCATTTAGTACCTGTATTTTTCAAAGATCGCAACATTTTATTGTTTGACTTTCCTGACTATATGATACTACTATTGTTTATTGATGCTTACAAACTTAATCAAGTTTTATGATACTTCATAAAACTTAGCATACCAGTCAGGCCGTCTCGTGCGACGGTAAAAATATACGGTATGAGAGACTATTATGCCTGCCACTAAACAAGACGCTGTATTGATTCAAGCCGCCAAGACTGGCAACATTATTCACGTCCAAGCTTTACTCGCTAAGAATGTTAACGCTAACGCCAAAGACTCTGAGGGGACGACGGCTTTGATGTTTGCAGCCCAAAAAGGCTATACAGAAATCGTGCGTATTTTACTAAACAATGACGCTAATGTCAACCATGTGAGCAGGCGTTTTGGCTTGACAGCTTTGATGCTGGCGGCGGCTCACAAACAGGCTGACTCTGTGCGGCTGTTGCTGGCTGCGGGTGCTGATGTTAATGCTAAAAATGATGATGGAAGTACGGTTTTGATGGCGGCTTCTCTGAAAGGTGATATCAATGTTGTGCGGATGTTACTTGATGCTAATGCTGATGTAAATGTCCAAGATAAAGATGGAGATTCAGCTCTAAAAATAGCTGCTTTATCGGGCCATCAAGCTGTTGTCAAAGCTTTGGTGGATGCGGGTGCTGTTGCTGACAATTCTATGCTGTTTTTAGCTGTCCGTCAAGGAAGCGCTGAAATTGTGCGAATTTTGCTCAATTGTGGGGCGGATGCTAATGTTAAAAATCTAGAAAGCAAAACTGCTTTGATGCTGGCTGCGACGGCGGGAAATTTGGCTGTTGTCGAGGCGCTGTTGGCGGCTGGCGCTGATGTCGAAATTCCCGACAAAAACGGAGAAACTGCTTTAACTTTGGCTGCGGATGCCGGCAATACTGATGTGGTGCAAACTTTGCTTGGTGCGGGTGCTAATGCGAATGTGAAAAATGGAGATGGGGGCACGGCTTTGATGGCCGCTGCTGCTGGAGGAAATGCGCCGATCGCCCATATCTTACTCGATGCTGGCGCGGATATCAACGCTAAGGATAAAGATGATGAAACTGCTTTGAATTTTGCCGTGGTTGAAGGCTGCGAAGATGTAGTGGAATTGCTCTTAAACCGAGGTGCTAGTGTCGGTGCTAGAAATCGATTGGGCGATACGCCTTTACTGGTGGCTGCTGTTCACGGCCATAGTGCGATCGTATCGGCTTTGCTGCAAAAAGTAAACTCAAATCGGGATGAGTTTCTGAATGCGAAAAACTTTGGGGAGACGGCTTTGACGCTGGCTGCGTTTCACGGACATACCGAGACTGTGAAAGCTTTGCTTGACGGCGGTGCTGATCCCAATATCCCGGCGGATTTGGGGAAAACTGCATTAATGAAGGCGTGCGATCGAGGTTATGTGGCGATCGTCCAATTATTAGTCGAAAAAGGTGCAGATGTCAACTTGCTCGATGATTCGGGCGCAACCGCTGTCATGTGGGCCGCACATCGGGGTTGTGTCGGTGCTGTACAGGTTTTAATTGATGCTGGTGCAGAACTAAACCACAAAAATCCGGGAAATTATACAGCTTTAATGCTGGCTGAGTTTAAACGTTATTCCAGCGTGGTGAAATTGCTCAAAAGTGCTGGAGCACTGGAGTAAGAATGAAATAGTTTTGAGTAAGGTAATTCTGTCATTCTGAGGGTAGGCTTTGGGAAGTGAAGAATCTCAGATATGGGGACTTATACCAATTTTATATGAGGCTGCATAGAATCTGATCCCCCCTAACCCCCCTTAATAAGCAGGGCTGTTTCATTCTCACCAAAAACGAGGCTTTTGTAGGGGTAGTGCTACCCCTACTCCCCGTGCCTACCCCCGCCACCAACCCTCGAATGGGGGTTTCAGGCCAAAAGGGCCGGCACGGGGGCACGGCCCCTACCAAGAATGAAACCGCCCTGCCTTAATAAGGGGGAGTAGGGGGTGGACAAGAGCTGGGTCAAAGTCAACCCCTACTCCCCTCCCGCGGGGGATTTAGGGGGATCGAAATATATGCCACTTCACATTAAATTGGTATTATGCACTGTAACGATGTGGCAATAGTTTGAGATTCTTCGCTTCACTCAGAATGACAAAATTAGGTGATTAGTGCGTCCAGGACAATGAATTAACCTCAATTTGCTTTTCGCACCCAGCCGTTAATAGTAAAGCGGCTATCAGCAAAAGCTTTTGAGGGACAGCTAACTCGCAAAACTTCGTGCATATAGCGACTCAGAAAAAATACGATGCTGTTATTCCGAGGTTCAACAGTTCTGAATGTCTCGTCCGCCACATAAAAATTGTTCTCGATTTTGCTGTCATAAATCTGCAATTCACCACCAGAAAAAGCCTTGGGTTCTCGATAGAAATAGTAAACGTAAGTAAAAAATCTGCTTGCGGTATCTGGCGAGCCACTGTCGTTGTGAAGTTTGTAAAAGTTGTTGTCATTGTGCATGGTTAACTGAGCTTCTATCTCACCAAGCGGAAATGAGGGAATATTTAATTTTTGCAGCACGTCGGGGAGAATTGCTTTGATGCGATTAACCATCAGTTCGGAAAATTCGGGGAACGAGTGGAGTACCATCGAACGGCGGTAATCTTCGGCATTGGTTGAGGTGCTGGTAGTCACAAATTGTGATTCTTTTGCTAAGACATATTTAAGGAGTTTGTTTTTTTCGGCAGGTGTCAAAAAGTTGTCTATTTGGGCGTAGCGAGATATTAAGTCGTCATTTACAGGCGGCGCAGGGGCAGGAATTTCTGCGGGAATTTCTGCGGGAATTTCTACAGGAGTTGCAGGCTGCTGCGGTTGCAGTTGCTGCAAGTAAATTGGGGGTTCTGTGACTAATCCGACTAGGTGTTCGGCGGGAAAAAAAAGGGTGGAACGCCCGTCGTCTATGGGGATTTGAAATAAGGGCGAAAAACCCAGTGTTTGTTGGGTGCGATCGACTAATGTTTTGATCAGGCTGTGCAATAGTGGTGTATCAGATTTGAGGGTGACGGTGCATTGATGTCCCCCGGTGAGCAGGATTTTGACTTTTACGTCTTGGGGTTTAATTTGCGGTTGAATTGTGCTAGTCATAGCCGTTAGTTATAGAAGAAGAAGGAAGTTCGGCAACGGATTCTGTAACGGATGTAACGGATGGAGGGATGGGAGAAGAAAGAAGGAAGATGCAAGAAGGAAGATGGAAGAACAAAAATTCAATCATTGCTTGAGGGCGGGCTAGAAGCCCAACCCACAATAGAATTAACTCTTTGTGGAACAGGCATCTTGCCTGTTCATAATAGAGGTGCAAAATGTCATTGCTACGAACTTAATTAATGCAAGAAGTGGCGGATGTCGGTGAAAACCATTGTGATTCCGAGTTGGTTGGCGGCTTCAATGGAATCTCGATCGCGCATACTTCCTCCCGGTTGGACGATCGCAATTATGCCCGCCTCAGCCGCAGTTTTGACTGAATCGTCGAAGGGGAAGAAACCATCGCTAGCCAAAATCGCTCCTTTGCTTTTGTCTCCTGCTTGTTCCAATGCTAGTTTAACCGAGCCCACGCGATTCATTTGTCCGGCACCCACACCAATTGTAGTGCGATCGCGCGTCACAACGATCGCATTTGATTTGACGTGTTTCGCTACTTTCCAAGCAAACAGCAATTCTTCCAACTCTGCCGCCGTCGGCTGTTTCTCAGTAACCATCCGCCATTTGCTAGTTTCTTCTACTATATTATCTGAGTCTTGTACCAGCAAACCGCCTGCAATAATTTTAACAGTTTGTGGCGGCCCTTGAGTCAAATCTGGCAAAATTAATACTCGAACTTTCGCCTTTTTTTTGATAATTTCTTCGGCTTCTGGTTCGCACCCCGGCGCGACGATACATTCTAAAAATGTTTGAGTTAAGGCCGTGGCGGTAGCAGCATCAATCGGGCGGTTGAGGGCGACAATTCCGCCGAAAGCTGAGACTGAATCGGTGTCGAAGGCTTTTTGATACGCTTCAGAAATAGTTGTTCCCAAGGCTGTGCCGCAAGGATTTGTATGCTTCAGAATAGCGGCGGCGGGTGTGTCGGGGAATTCTACAATCAGCCGCCTTGCTGCTTCTAAATCTACTAAATTATTGTAGCTTAATTCTTTGCCTTGCAGGATGGTGCTAGTTGTCCAGCCTGTGGGTGTACTTCCGCTTTGATACCAGGTGGCGGCTTGATGGGGATTTTCGCCGTAGCGGAGAGTTTGCAACTCTTTTCCTGATAAATTAAACTCGTCTGGTAGCGAAGATGCTTCAGCGGATTGGCTGCTGCTGAGATAAGTTGCGATCGCGCGATCGTAGTTGGCTGTATGTTTGAAGGTTTCTAGCGCACATCTTTGCCGAAACTCTAAGGATGCTTCGCCGCCATTTTCCCGCAGTTCTTTTAAATAAGTATTGTACTGTTCTGGGTCGCACAAAACTGTCAAATGAGCGTGGTTTTTTGCTGAAGCTCTCAGCATCGCCGGCCCGCCGATATCTATCTGCTCAATGGCGTCTGCTAGAGTAACTCCGGGTTTAGAAATTGTCTCTTCAAATGGATACAAATTGACTACAACTAGATCGATCGCCCGAATTTGATTTGCGGTTAAATCTGCAAGGTCTTCCGGTACATCGCGGCGTGCTAAAATGCCGCCGTGGATTCGTGGATGAAGTGTTTTGACTCGCCCTCCCAAAATTTCGGGGGAACCAGTATATTCCGCAACTTTGGTGACTGGGATGCCTGCTTCTTTGAGGGCCGTTGCTGTCCCGCCACTACTAATTATGTCAAATTCAAATTCTTCTACTAGACTGCGCGCTAAGTCGATTAGTCCGGTTTTATTGGATGTGCTCAGAAGTGCTAGACGTGCCATTGGTTTGAAGTTGCGATCGCAAAAATAGACAGGTTATATTCTATACCAAGTCTGGTGGCAGGGAGATGATTTGGTAATGGCTAATTATAATTATTTTTAACAAATTAAAGATGAGTTCGCTTATTTTAGCTCATATTTTTTGTCCAAATTATATAATATTTTATACTGACCAGTGGCTTCTAAATATTTAGGACTTGCGCGTGGAACTGATTATTTTGTGAGTGCGAGGGGGATTGCAGCCCTATCCAGCTTTCACAGTTCGTGTCGCTACGTAAGTGTCAATGTTGTTGAAATTACTTAATAAAACTTAATAGATAATTCTAGGGCGATCGCTCTTGAATTTTAACGATGTCTTATGATGAATTCTAAAAGTAATGTGCTAGCATCGGGTGTAAATTGCTCTCTCCCTAAAATTCTAGGAAAATTGGGCGATCGCAACACCTTAATCTAGAAAATAATTTGGTAGGGTTGAAATATGTTTTTTCAAGAAGCCGAGCCCGAAAATAAACTCAGTAATATTAGCAGGAATCATAAAAAAACTGCTGCCAATCTGGCCAATAGAACAGGCTACCAACAGATTTCCAAAAAAAGAGTCCAGAATTCGACCGAGGCCAACATTTCCGAAGCTTATAGTGTTAGTTTGTGCGAATTGCAGCAGATGGAGCGAGCAATGGAACAGCTAAAGCAGGATTTGAAAGCTAGCGAATCTCGGTTTCGGAATGTGATAGAAAAAAATGCCGACGGCATCGCAATCGTTAACAAGCGAGGACTTGTCTGTTTTGCCAACCCGTCAGCAGAAGCGCTGTTTAACTGCAAAGCAGAGGAACTTTTAGGTCAAGCATTTTTTGGCAATTTAGTAGTAGAAGTTTCAGCTTGCGACATTGAGATGGCGACGGATATTATTCCCCAAGTTGGAAAAACAGAAGCACCAGGAACTCGCGTCGTGCAAACAGAAGTTGAAGCTATTCGCAAGCAAAAAGCAAATGCTGTAGTAGAAATGCGGGTGGTGGAAACGGAATGGGATGGAGAAATGGCTTATTTAGCTACGCTGCGGGACATTACCGATCGCAAGCGCGCAGAAGAAATGCTTTGGTTGTACGATCGAGCTATAGCAGCTACTAGCACCGGAGTTACGATTTCTGACGCCACTGACCCCGAACATCCAATTATTTATTGCAATCCCGCATTTGAAAGCATGACAGGTTATCGGCGGCAGGAAATTATCGGAAAAAACGGCCGATTTTTGCACGGAAGCGATACAGATCCGGCGGCAGTAGAAATAATTCGCCAAGCCTTGCAAACAGAAAGCGAATGCAAGGTAATATTAAAGAATTACCGCAAAGACGGAACCGCTTTCTGGAATTGTTTCTCAATATCTCCCGTGCGCGATAGAATGGGAAAATTAACTCATTTTATAGGCGTACAGAGAGACATCACTGAGCGCAAACAAGCCGAAGAAGCCTTGCATAATTCCGAAGCACAAAGCAGAGAACAAGCCGCTCAACTAGCCGCCACACTTGAGCAACTCAAAGCCACTAATTCCCAATTAGTTCAAAGCGAAAAAATGTCTAGTTTGGGATTGCTACTTGCCGGGGTCGCTCACGAAATTAACAACCCAGTCAGCTTCATTTACGGCAATCTCGCTCATCTCACAAATTATACTCAAGACTTGTTTCACCACCTCGAACTTTATCAACAGCACTATCCTAATCCCGTCGCCGAAATTCAGCAGGCAAGAGAAAAAAATGATCTCGATTTTTTAGCTGAAGATTTACCTAAAATACTGTCTTCAATGAGCGTTGGTGTCGAGCGGATTTGCCAGATTGTGCAGTCGCTGCGGAACTTTTCGCGGCATGACGATTCACAGATGAAACCCGTTAACCTCCACGAAGGTATTGACAGCACGCTGTTAATTCTCAATCACCGTTTGAAAGGGAGCGGAGAAAAGCCGCCAATTCAAATTGTCAAACAATACGGAGAATTGCCAACTGTTGAGTGTTTTGCTGGGCCGATAAATCAAGTTTTTATGAATATTCTCAGCAATGCGATCGATGCTTTAGAAGATGCCAACAGTAGGCAAAATTGTCAAGAAATGCTAGAAACTCCCAGCCAGATTAGGATTGGTACGGAAGTTGTCGGCAATTTTGTAGAAATTAAAATTGCCGACAACGGGCCGGGAATACCTGAGCAAGTCAAACAGCAGATATTCGATACATTTTTTACTACCAAACCCATTGGCAAAGGCACGGGAATGGGTTTGTCAATTAGCTATCAAATTATTGTAGAAAGACACAAAGGCGAATTAAATTGTACTTCGGAATTGGGCAAGGGCACGGAATTTACTATCAGAATTCCGATCGCACCTTAGTGCAGAATGTGCAATCCGCGCCTTACCAACGTGATATATAGGCAAGCAAGCGAGCGGGACGCTCGCACTCCTAAAAAACGAGAAAAATCGTTTTTTCTCGTTCCCAGACTCTGGCTGGGAACGCATACTTAGAGGCTCTGCATCCCCATTCTAGAAACAATTTCAGGGTGTTTTTCGGCTCACATTACCCGCATAAAAAGCGAATTAAAAAACCTCTGCACCCTCCAACTTCTTAAAAGTTTCAACCTTAGCCCTCGCCGCTTCCCCGCAAGTCTTCGGCGTCGGAAACATCTTCCCAGGATTCGCCAAACCTTTCGGATTAAACACCTGGCGCACCCACTGCATCGTCTCCAAATCTACCTCCGAAAACATATCCGGCATAAAACACTTCTTGTCAGCGCCGATGCCGTGTTCCCCCGAAAGACTTCCCCCAACTTTCACGCAAAGCCTGAGAATTTCCCCGCCCAATTCTTCCACCTTTTCCAGCGCACCTTTTACCGAGTTATCGTACAGAATCAGCGGGTGCAAATTCCCGTCTCCCGCATGAAATACATTAGCAATTCGATAACCGTATTTCTCGCTCAAGCCCTCAATTTCTTTCAAAACATAAGCCATTTGCGTTCGTGGAATCACCCCGTCTTGCACGTAATAATCCGGGCTGAGATGACCCGCCGCCGCAAAAGCAGCTTTCCGCCCTTTCCAAATTTTTAGGCGCGTTTCCGGGTCGGTTGCCGTGGTGATATTTCGTGCTCCGTTATGCTTGCAAATATCAGCAATCCGCTGTTTGTTTGTGGCAACTTCCACTTCTAAACCGTCGATTTCTACGAGGAGAATTGCCGCCGCATCGCGGGGATAACATCCAGTTGCTACCACATCTTCCACAGCATTGATGCTGATGTTATCCATAATTTCCATGCCGCCGGGAATAATACCAGCGCTGATAATATCGGAAACTGATTCGCCCGCTGCTTCTATACTGGAAAAATCCGCTAGGAGAACGCAAATCGATTCCGGCGCTTTGAGAATTCGTAAAGTAACTTCTGTGGCGATTCCTAATGTGCCTTCGGAACCGACAAATACACCAGTTAAATCGTAACCGGGCATTTCGGAAATTTCGCCACCGACATCGACAATTGAACCGTCGGGAAGTACCAATTTTAATCCTAAAACGTGATTTGTTGTGACTCCGTATTTGAGGCAGTGAACGCCGCCAGAATTTTCGGCAACGTTGCCGCCAATCGAACAAATAATTTGACTGGAAGGATCGGGGGCGTAGTAGAAACCGGCGCCGCTAACTGCTTGCGTTACCCAGTTATTAATTACTCCCGGTTGCACGACTACTTGCTGATTTTCTAAGTCTACTTTCAGGATTTTTCGCATCAGGGCAGTAACAATCAGCACGCAGTTTTCTACAGGCAAAGCGCCGCCGGAAAGGCCGGTGCCTGCGCCTCTAGCCACCCAGGGAATTGAGTTGCGATCGCATATTTTGACCACTTGCGCCACTTCCTCGGTAGTTCGAGGCAATACCACCAGGGCGGGGCGCTGGCGGTAGCTGGCGAGTCCGTCGCACTCGTAGACAATCAATTCTTCGCGGCGCTGCACGACGCCATTTTTGCCAACTACAGCCTCGAATTCTTTAATAACGGGTTTCCAGTTGCGTTCTGTTTCTACGGCTATCATTAGTGATTTTTATTAGGGAACTATCAATAATATTGTTGCAAATTTTACTAAGTTTAGCCAATTATTTTTCTAAGGGTTGCAATATTGACACAGGGAAGGATCGGCAGTGTCTCGACCGTCGGGAAATAGTTTTTCTTTAGTATAACCGCAGTTTTTGCATTTATAGATTGCCGATCGCACTAGCTGAGTCGGAAAATAGCAAAGTCCGCAGGGCAATCCGATTTTCGTCTCAGCAATATCGAACCCCGGCCAACCGCACTCCGGGCAGAATTGCTTAAATTTTTTAACTAAATCGAGAGTTGCATTTTCGATGTTTTTCATCCGAGTTGGATTGTACATCGCCCGCATATCTGTTTCGATGTGAACTCGGCCGGTTGACGATTTTTTTAAGCCTGCTGTAACAGCGTCAAAAAGTTTTTTTTCTGTCCTAATTCCCTTGACAATTTCGCCGTTACCGAGGGCAGCGTCGCCAACTACAACCACCAGTCCATGTTCGGGAAATCCCGCTTTTTTCGCAAAATCATCTGCTTCTTGTATACTGGAAACTAACTGGTGACTGTAGTTAGTTTCCACGGAGAAAGAGTCACCGATTAGTTCTAGATTGTTGGTTCGATCTAATAAAATTACGATTTCTCTGTTAGCTGGCAGATACGGCATCATTGGGTGAGGGCCGAAAAAACCTTCGCTGGCAAAGGCAAGAGTTTCGCCCGCAATTTCTAGGGCTTTTTGTGCTTTATGGCGAGCCGCTTCTATTTGTGTTCCTAAGCGTTTAACTTCTCTGGTGAAGGTGCCGAATGCGTCAGTGTCAAGCGCCGCAGGTACTAGGATATTTACGCCCAATTCTCGTTCCAAAATGGGAGCCATTACCCGTTCTTTTTGGTGCATGGTAGCAATAACTGCGGTGCGATAGCTCAATAATTGATTGGGATTCACAGGCTCATAAATATTAGACATACAGCAGCATCATTTTAGGAAAAAAAACTCACATACACCCTTTCCACCGCCCCACAACCGATAGAAACCCTGACTTAACTTGCGAGTAAAAATTTTAGACCTCAGTTAAATATTCATGATATTCACCTGTGGACTTAATTTAAAATTCTTCAATCTAAAATCTAAAATCTAAAATCTAAAATCTAAAATCTAAAATCGTATTAGTTCCCTCCAGTCACTCCCCCAGCTTGACCTCTGAGTACAAAAATTACTCCTGTCATAATTAGCCCCACGCCTACCAACCGCAGCGGCGGCAAAGGCTCGTGAAATATCAGTTTGCCACCTAAAACAGTAAACAAGTAACTAATTGACAGTAAAGGTGAGACTATGCTAAGGTGTGCCCGCGACAAAACTACAATAAAGCCGATCGAAGAAATTGCATACAAAGAAAGACCACTTACTATCAAAGGCTCAGTAGCCATTGCTATAATTTTTTCTATTAAATTAGCAGCGCCAATGGGCCCTAATATTTTAGCTCCTGCCTTCAGACTGAATTGACCGGCGACGCCGCACAATATTGCAGCCAGCAATAACAAAAACACGCTTCTATTCATAAGTTTATTAACCTATAGTACAATCAAAAATTGCCGTTCCCAAAACCGGAAAAACTTTAATTAAGTTTTGCTAGGTTTTATTCACCACTAATATTTTTAGCAGAGATACAGGAAAATCAAGTATGGTCGATCGCGATCGAGAGTGGAACCCATATATGGCAGAGCCGACCAACCCAACCGGAGAATATACTCTAGAACTATCGATACTCATGCCTTGTCTGAACGAAGCAGAAACTTTAGAAATCTGCATCGAGAAGGCACAGAAGTTCCTGCGCGAACTTGATATGGCCGGCGAGATCATCATAGCAGACAACGGCAGCACTGACGGTTCTCAAGATATCGCTACCAGAATGGGAGCGAGAGTTCTGCCCGTAGCAGCTAAAGGCTAAGGCAGCGCTCTGATGGGAGGAATCATCGCAGCCCGCGGAGTTTATATTATCATGGGCGATGCTGACGACAGCTACAATTTTTCCAACCTCGGCGCTTTTGTCAACAAATTGCGAGAAGGTTTCGACTTAGTGATGGGAAACCGCTTTCAAGGGGGCATCAAACCGGGTGCAATGCCGCCGCTGCACAAATATTTAGGAAATCCGGTGCTGACATGGGTTGGGCGGCTATTTTTTGCAAGTCCCGTCGGCGATTTTCACTGCGGACTCAGGGGTTTTAGGAGAGACTCAATTTTGAAACTCGACTTGCAAACAACGGGGATGGAATTTGCTAGCGAAATGGTAGTCAAGGCCTCTGTATACAAGCTGCGGATAACTGAAATCTCAACCGTACTTTCTCCCGACGGGCGCAGCCGTCCGCCGCACTTGCGAACTTGGCGAGATGGCTGGCGGCACCTGCGATTTTTGCTGCTTTACAGTCCTCGGTGGCTGTTTTTGTATCCGGGTACTGCGCTGATGATTGGGGGCATAATTATCGTGGTTTGGCTGTTACCCGGTACTCAAAAGATTGGGAGTATCAGCTTTGATGTACACACGTTGCTTTATGGTGCGATCGCAATTATCATCGGTTTTCAAGCAGTAACTTTCGCTTTTTTCACCAAAATTTTCGCCATCAGCGAGAAATTCCTGCCGGAAGACCCCAAAGTCAACAAAATATTTCGCTATGTCACCCTAGAGACAGGATTGATTGTCGGAGTCACGCTGATATTAATCGGAATAGTTGGCTCGTTCTTGTCATTAACTATCTGGAGCGAAACGGCTTTTGGTACTCTCGACCCTTCTAAAACTCTGCGTTTGGTTATTCCCTCGCTCACTTGCCTGACTGTCGGTTTGCAGATGGTTTTGTCGAGCTTTTTTCTCAGCGTGCTGAGCTTGAAGCGTAGGTGATCACATTAAAGTTACTGGCAACCGTCCTCAAAACTAAATTTCCATGCAGAGGAAGTTCAGGGCGATCGCCATGCAGGCAACATCGGGGCGATCGCAATGCAGGCAAAATCAGGGCCGCAGGAGCCAAATTTCAGACTATCTGGTATAATAAAATAGCCAGCTCTAATAATTTTCAATAGCTATGAACTATGAAAACTCAAGAACTTCGCCAGAATCTTAAGCAATCCATAGATCGCTTATCTCCTGAACGGCTGATCGTTGTGGCTGATTTCTTAGCTTATTTAGCAGAACGTGAAAGCAATGAAGCTACGGTGGAATTATTAAAAATTCCCGGTTTTCTTGAAGTATTTAATAAAGCCCAAAAAGATGTAGCAGCAGGTAAGGTGACGACCGTTGAGCAACTCAAACGAAAATACTGATGAAAGTCTAAAGTTTTATTCAGTCGTTCTTAGCTTTGATGCTCAGGAGTTTTTTGAAGAAGCATCAGCTTCTTTACAACGCAAGCTAGATATAGCAACCCTAAATCATTCGCCTAATTATTGTAGGGGCAATCCCCCTGTGGTTGCCCCGATAGATAGGGGGTAGGCACGGGGAGTAGGGGTAGCACTACCCCTACAAATTTACATGAATGATTTAGGATTGCTATAGATGTTTTGAGATGTTGAAAACTGACCCTCGCAGTCATCCAAATATTAAGCAACTCAAAGGCGAATTAGCTGGATACTATCGCTATCGCGTTGGAGATTATCGGGTAGTTTATGAAATTGATGATGAGCAAAAGCGTGTGGTTGTGACTGTTATTGCTCATCGTCGTGAAGTGTATTAGGGCGCACTTTGGGAAGAAAAGGGCGATCGCACATTTATTTATTCACTGCTTTTTACGTGATGTTCAACATACGAGCGCAGCACAGCGTTCATTAAAGATTGATAGCCTTTTCCTTGGCTTTTAAACCAATCTAATACATCGCTATCAACTCTTAAAGAAATAGCTTGTTTTGTCAGTGGTGTTACGAGTTTTGCTTTTGCCCAAAAATTCGCATCTAATTCAGGAATATCAGAGGTATCGATCGCAGATTCTGGAATATTTTCTAATTTTTCAAGTCGTTTGCGCGAGATAGTCATATTCAAAGTACCTAAAAATGTATATACAAAGCGTATATACTTAGAGTATAGCATAAAGGGCGATCGGATACTCACTCAGGCGGGCCAAAGCGATCGGGCAAGTCATCAAGAGTTAACCGGCGCGATCGCAAAAAATTTGCCAAAGCTTTCATCTGGGCAATTGTGAATGTCGGCACGTTATCTCCGGCTTCCCAGCGACTCACAGTGCGTACCGATGTCCCAATTTGCCGAGCAAATTCTTCTTGGGACATTCCTAACTCATCTCTGAGTTTTTTCAGCGGTGATTCGCCAGCTTCTTCTTGAGGTTGTCTTCGCTTAATCATTACAAAATGTGACATAGTGTCTAGACTACTTGACAAAACAACTTTGTCCAGACACTATGTCTATATAGACAGCAAAAGGGCAGAGTACGGGAAATCAGCCCTGCCTTTCTAGTGTCTCATTTTGTCCGCAATCTATTGCAGAACTAGGATGAACTACAAACAACAACTTTACCCGTGGGTGATTTACCGCCACCTGCCCAACCTGCAACGCCTGACTGTGGCGCGTTTTCGCCGCCGAAACGACGCCGAGGAACACTTGCGGATTATCAAAAGATTGCTGCCGTAAGCGGAGTTTGCGAGATCCTTTGAGGTGAATTCGCAACAGCTAACAAATTGTGCAAGATAGTATAAGAGCGATCGAACTTTGGGAATAAAAGGGCGATCGCTTTTCCCATAATTTTAAATGGAGATATAATAGAGAGCAAGCAAAAACTCTTACAACCAAATCTATGTTTACTTATAGCAAGGTACTGAATCAAGTTAAAAGCCTCACGCTTGCAGACAAACTGCGGTTATTAGAAGAATTGAAAAAGATGATTCAGTTACGGGAAGAAGTTGCCGAAGATGATGAAGTAATTTCAGCAGAAGAAATAGCAGAGAGCGAGGCTGCTTGGCAAGATTACCAAGCTGGTCGCGATCGGGGGATATCCTCCCAAGAACTCAAAGTGAAGCTATTTGGAGAAAAAAATTGAGTGACTACATTCTCCTGAAAGCAGCAGAACGCTATTTATCGCGAATGCAACCGGATGACCAAGTACGAATTGTCAAGGCTTTAGATACTTTAGTAAGTGACGATAGAGGGCTTGACATTAAGCAACTTAAAGGTCGTCCTGAATTAAGGCTGCGAGTGGGTAAATATCGGATACTTTTTGTAGAAGACAGGGAAAATCAAGTATATGTTGTGACTGCGATTAATTCTAGGGGGGATGTTTACAAATAAGGGGGCTCGCACTTTCTTTGGGGAAGAAAAGGGCGATCGCACTTCCCTCGATCCTAAATTGCTATAATAACAATCAGCCAAAAAATCTCAACATAAAGCCTATGTCTACTTATAGCGAGGTACTGAGTCAGGCTCAAAATCTTACTCCTGACGAGCAACAGCAGCTTTTAGAAGTATTGTCAGCTTTGATGCGCGATCGGGTAACAACCCAAACTCAGGGTAAACGATCGGAAATTGATGCAGCACTAATTGAAATGGTAAAAGATCCAGAGTATCAAGCTCAAGTGCTACAGATCGAGGCTGAGTTTGCGGTAGCGAGTTGGGAAGCGCTGCAATTGGGAGAATCTCCTGTATGAACCGGGGAGAAGTCTATGATGCTAGACTTGAATTTGTTGAGGGTTCTGAACAAGGAGGAACCCGTCCTGTTATCATCAAAGTTAAGGAACTAGCAGGAGTTAGAGAAAATTACTCTAAAAATGGATAGCTAAGTTACAGATACAACCGTACTAAAGTTGCTATTATTTATTATTGATAATCCCACAGACTAGGAGATTAAGATGCAAGTCAAAGACATGACAGTTGACCAATTGCGGGACTTAATTCGGCATACCGTGGAACAGTGTTTAGAAGAATATTTGGGCGATCCTGATGCAGGTTTAGAAGTTAAGGAAGAAGTCAAGCAGAAATTGTTAGAGTCAACGAAGCGCAAACAAGCAGGAAAAAGTAGCGTCGAACCTGGGGAAGTTTATCAAAAACTCGGCATAAAATAGTAATGAGCTATTCGGTTGAGTTGACTGCAGAAGCTCTGGTTAACCAAGAAAGATTGACTCAGGCTGTGCAGGAGCGTATAGGTAATAAAATCAATTGGTTGGCGGAAAATTTTGAACAAATTACTCCTATGCCGTTGTCGGCTAATCTGGCAGGTTTCTTTAAGTTAAGAGTGGGTGATTATCGGGTAATTTATTCTTTTGATGATGATTTAAAGGTGATTACTATTCACCAGATTGGACACCGGAGAGAAATTTATGATTAACTGAAGTGCGATCGGACTTTGGGAAAATAAGGGCGATCGTACTTTAGGAAGAAAAGGGCGATCGTACTTTGGGAAAATCAGGGCTATCGCACTTCCCTCGATCCTAAATTGCTATAATGACAATCAGCCCAAAAATCTCAACATAAAGCCTATGTCTACTTATAGCGAGGTACTGAGTCAGGCTCAAAATCTTACTCCTGACGAGCAACAGCAGCTTTTAGAAGTATTGTCAGCTTTGATGCGCGATCGGGTAACAACCCAGACTCAGAGTAGCAGTGAAAGATTGCCCAGGAAAAATTTAAAGAGATGGCGAGGTTTTTTGCCGTATCGTGTGGATGCTTTGGAATTCCAGTTGCAACTTAGAGAAGAATGGGATGATTAATAAATATCTTCTCGATACCAACATTCTGATTTACTACTTCTATGACGAGCCGGAGGTTCAGCCTATATTTGATGAGATTGAAGCTGGAGATGCAGAGGCATTTTACTCTCCGATTAGTTGGGTGGAGTTACTTTGTTACCCGGCATTGACAGAAGAACAAGCGAATGAGATGCGAGAATTTTTGAGGCTTCTTAAGTGCGTATCATTGACAGAATCAGTGTTAGATAGTGCAGCCCATATTCGCCGAGATTATCGCTTAAAACTAGGTGATGGTGTAATTGCCGCCTGTGCTTTAGTTGAGGGATGTGTTTTGGTGACTCGCAATGCTAAGGATTTTAAGCGTGTTAATGGGTTAACTATATTGAATCCATTTGATTAGGTAAAAGAAGGGGCGATCGTACTTTGGGGAAGATAAGGGCGATCGCTTTTCCCCGAATCCCGAATTGAGATATAATAAATACCCCGCCAAAAAATCAACGAAATTTAGTGTAAGTTAAGATAGCCTATGTTGACTATTGAACAGATAGAAAATGCGATTCTCCAACTTCCGCCCAACAAGATTGGAGAGTTGTTAGAATGGTTTCTAAATTTGGATTACCAACGATGGGATGTTCAGTTAGAGAAAGATATTGCTGAGGGTAAACTGGATGCTTTAGCAGCAGAGGCGATCGCAGATTTTGAGAGTGGTAACTATCGAGAGATTTAATGCACTATACGAAGGAGAAAATTTTGGGATTGTTACAATGCTTTGCCATCAAATGTACAAGCTACAGCAGATCAGTGTTATGAGTTGCTGAAGGCAGATCCGTCTCATCCTTCTCTGCATTTTAAGAAGGTTGGTAATTATTGGTCTGTAAGGGCCGGACAGGCTTATCGGGCGTTGGGTGTTGAAATTGAAACAGGCATTTTGTGGTTTTGGATTGGTACTCACGCAGAGTACGATCGGCTGATAGGAAAATAATGCCGGTGGTGAAAAAATACAGGTTGCGATCGCCTACCTGATGACTTAAAATAGAAGAGACATAGAGCTGCGTGGTCAAAATGGACAGAATCTCCGTCAACCCTCAAATTCACTTCGGTAAGCCTTGCATAATGGGTACGCGCATTACTGTACAAAGCGTTCTCGAATTACTAAATGAAGGGCTTTCTTTTGGAGAAATTATCCGAGACTACTATCCCGATCTGGAAATGGATGATATTCGGGCGTGCTTGCGTTATGCGATCGCACTGGTGGCGGCTGAAGATGTGCATTTGGCATTAGCTTAAATTATGAAATTTCTGATTGATCAAGATGTGTATGCTGTCACCACAAAGTTTTTGATTGATGCAGGACATGATGTAATTGTGGTCGCTCAAATGGGTTTAGCGCAAGCAAGTGATGAAGAAATACTGAGAGTAGCGCAAGCAGAAAATCGTATCCTGGTTACGCGAGACAGAGATTACGGAAATCTTGTTTTTGTGAGGGCGATCGGAACAGGTGTGATTTACCTTCGAGTCTTACCTAAAATGGTGAATGAAGTTCATAAGGAACTAGCAGGAGTTATAGAAAATTACTCTGAAGTAGAACTAAAAGGGGCATTTGTGGTTGTAGAACCTGATGGATATCGGTTTAGAAAACCGCTTAGATAGGGTGTTAATTAGTTTGGTGTGGGAAAGCAAAGGGCGATCGCGCTTTGGGGAAATAAGGGCGATCGCGCTTTGGGGAAATAAGGGCGATCGTACTTGGGGAAGATAAGGGCGATCGCACTTGGGGGAATAAGGGCGATCGTACTTGGGGAAATAAGGGCGATCGTACTTGGGGAAGATAAGGGCGATCGTATTTGCCTAGCTCCTAAATTGCTATAATGACAATCAGCCCAAAAATCTTAATGAAGAGTCTATGTCTACTTACAGCACGGTACTGACTCAGGTTCTCAAACTTGCACCAGATGAGCAAATGCGACTCATCTCTGAATTGTTTGCACATATTCGTCAACGGGTGATTCCTAAGCCGAAGCGCAGTATTTTAGAATTATCAGGTTTGGGTAAGGAAATTTGGCATGGGATTGATGCTCAAGAATATGTCGATCGGGAAAGAGATTCATGGAATGGATAGCTCAGTTACAGGGACAAGTTGTCGGATTGGATACTGCGCCTCTGATTTACTTTATGGAGCAAAATCCAAAATATCTAGAGATGATGCTGCTTTTCTTTAAATCGTTTAATCGCGGTGATTTTAGGATAGTGACATCAACAGTAACGCTCGTAGAAGTGCTAGTTCATCCCCTGCGACAGAAAAATACTGCCTTGGCTCAAGAATATCGTGAAATATTGATGAATCAAGAAAGTTTAACTGTTGTTGAATTAACTCCAGATATTGCTGAAACAGCGGCACAACTGAGAGCAACTTACAATTTGCGATCGCCCGATTCCATTCAAATGGCTACAGCTATCCGTGAGGGTGCTTCGTTTTTCTTGACAAATGATGCGCGGTTGCCTTCTTTACCGGGGTTAACGGTTTTAGTGTTGGAGAATTTGAGAAGTTGAGGGAGTATTTTTGGATGGGAAGAGAGGGGCGATCGTACTTTGGGAAGATAAGGGCGATCGTACTTTGGGAAAGATAAGGGCGATCGTACTTCCCGACTGCTTAACTTCGATCGTGATTGTAAACCAGCCAAACAGCGTGGATCATGCCGGGAATCCACGTAAAAACAAATGTGAGCACCAGGCTGATCCAAAAATGAATGCCAAGCCCAACCGTCAAAAATACGCCCAGCGGGGGAAACAAAATCGCCGCGACTACGTGGCTCATCTGAACGGGGCTTTGCTTATTATCACTGATACTGCTGTCACTACTTCCTTCCGCATTCCTCAGTATGTTAGCCCACATCATAGCCTCCTGGGATGCCTTAGTATCTCCCTGAGCCTGGGATAATCTAGCTGCTGTATCGAAGTCTGAAGCGGCGCTTTTCATATCATCTAATGACATATAAGCTCCACCTCGTCCATAGTAAGCTCTATAGTAATTACGATCTCTGCGAATTACCTCTGTAAAGTCGATAATTGCTTCATGGTAATTTTCGAGGTCTTTGTGACAACAGCCTCTTCTTTGGTGGATTTTAATATCTTCTGGGTCTAAACGAATGCTTTGGTTAAAATCTTGAAGCGCTGCCTGATAGTTTTTTAACTTAATATAAATATCGCCTCTCAAAGTGTATGCTATCTCATTCACGTCACTATTATTAATAGATAAAGCTTGATTGCAATCATCTAGTGCCCTCTGTAAGTTACCTGTAATCTCAAATAAGGATGCACGAAATGAATAACCTTGAGCAGAATTAGGTTGAAGTTTCAAAAATTCATTGCAATCTTTAATAGCTTCTTGATTATTTCCCAACTTTTGCCATGCAATTTGTCTGTACCAGTAAACTTGCGAGTCATTGGGGGTTAGTTGCAATAATCGGTTGCAGTCTTCAATAGCTGCTTGGTAATTTTGACTTTGAATATGTAACTTTGCCCTGATCCGTAATTCTTCACTTTGATCCGAATTATTCATGTTAAATAGTTCCTTTTAAAACTGTACTAACTTTTAACTTCTCGGCTACGCATCCACTCAGCTAAACGCTCTAGCTGCTGTCTTAAAAAGCTCTTGATAACCGGCTGCCTTTTCACATAGTTAGCGACGCTAGGGCTAATCTTGTAGTATAAGCTGACTAACACTTGACCAACAGGATTGGTTAAAAGTTTTTTGTCCCGGAAATTGCGGAAGGTGTCGATGTCTGGGTGTGCGGAAGTGCAGTAAGCTGCTGTGGCAATGAAGCAAGAGCTACTAGAACTACTACTAATAATAACTCCTTTGGATGGCACAAGAAATGTTTCATAGGAACAACATTCTTCATAGTATGAAACCATTTCTCTAAATATGGGATCGTCTGAATTGTCAATAATAGCTTGATGGCTTTTTTCTAAAAAAGCTTTAGCTTCAGCAAATTCAATGTCATCAGCATCTAATTCTATTTCTTGTTTTAATTTCTGATAAAAAATAAGTTGTTCAGCACTTAATAATTTTTCATTTTCACCAATGGTCTTTACTATTTCTTCAAAGATTTTAAGGAATACTGATAATTTGTAAGGTTCCTTGAGTTTCGTATAACACTTTTTAATTTAGCCTACTATGTCAACAACAAATAAAAGTAAAAAGACTTGGGTTTTTGGAGATAATGCAGCACTATCTAACGCGCAAAAACCAAAAAAATTCTCGAAAGAGTATAAACTAAAATTGTATTTTTCAAGAGCCTTTTTATAGTATCCTAATTTTTGATATTTTTTAGCTTCCAAGCAAGAAGCTTTAGCATCCTCAAGCCTCTTGAAGGTAGTATCTTTATATATATAATCACCTTCATTTAGGTTAAACATTTTTCCACTCCAAATTGATATTTTCAACAACAAGCCAGTACATTTTTGTGATCGATCGCCCAACCTTTAACTTTTCCTGTAAATGTGGGCGATCGCAATTTTTCTCAATCAATCCTTCCATTTCTGAATGGAACTATAAGACAAGGTTTGCACCACCGCTAATTCTAGATTTAATATGTGACCACCACCCAGGATTGTCATTATGCCTTAAAACAACTTGTTTGACATCACTAGGTAATTCGTCAAAAAGCTTCTGAACAAGTGCTGTTCCACGACCTTGATTTTCATTGTTACGGTGTACATCTGTATTGATGATATCAACTGTATCTTCTGATATTCTTTTTGCGCTAATCGAGTCTCCCCAAGCATCTTCACAGCGTATAATTATCCAATTGCCAATCCTATTAAGATCCTCATATTGGTGGTTAGTATCAACGTAAGTTTCCATGCTAATTCCTATTTATTCTATTACCTATTTTCAGATTAAAACCTAGACACATGCTATTGGGTAAAGACACACTTATGAGTTCTTCAAAGCCTCTAATTGTGCATACAAATCTTGTAACGTGCTTTTCTGGCTTGATGTTAAATCAGCATTAGCAAGATAAGCAGCTATTTGAGCGATCAGAGCATCCCTAGTGCTGGTTGACGAAGAACCTTTTTTTACTTCGTATGTGACTTGTTCACGAAGGCTTCTCACTTTGGAATCCATATCCTCCATTGACATAAGATATTGCTCCTTATTTTACGAAATGTGTAAAAATACTCAGCATTTGCCGTCGGAACTGTAGGGACTTACCCCAGACACCCCGCAAATGCCAGAAATATTGACAAGCCCGGATGTAGCACGATCGCCCTCAGTGCAACCAACCTCTACTCCAAAAATCATACAACGACCCCATTTCGCCATCGCCCACCCACTCGCGTTATAAAATGTTATGTAATGTTATCTAAAAAGTTATAAAAAATAAGTTATAATAACTAAAAATTACCCCAGACGCGATCTATGGAGCTTCAGGAAGTCTTAAGATTTGCCGATGAAAAAGTTTTTTCTAAAACAGGGAAGCACTTAGACGACCTGCAAGAAGCTATTTTAAAAGAAACGCTCCAAGGTCGAAAATATGCAACAAAAATAGCGCAAGACCGTGATTGTAGTGAAGGTTATGTTAGGGTTGCTGCTTCTGAATTATGGAAGATATTATCAGATGTATTCGGCCAAGACGTTACTAAAGTAAATGTTAGAGCGATACTGGAAAGGGCAAAATTTTACACTAATTTTTCACCAACTATTGGAAGCGAGAATGTAACAGTTAATAACAACCTCAATATTTGTCAAGAAAGGGCGAGAAGTCCAACAGAACCCCAAAACCCTCAACAAACTTCTAAACAACTCCACATAGACTTAGGCGACGCACCGGAAATATTCACCTTTTTCGATCGCACTTCTGAACTCTCCACCCTCGAAAACTGGATAACACAGGAACACACTCGCCTCATCGCACTCCTCGGAATCAGCGGAATCGGCAAAACAACCCTATCCCTAAGCCTGATCGATCGCATCAAAACCCAATTCGATTACGTCATCTATCGCAGCCTCCGCTTTTCCCCAACCCTCGATGCAACCCTCACCAACCTGCTGCAAATCTTTTCCCAACCATCCGAAATTCCCCAAAACATCGAAACCAAAATTGCCCAAATCCTCGATTACCTGCGAAAAAACCGATGTCTGATTGTCCTCGATGACGTACAGATGCTTTTGGGCAGCGGGCAAGTAGCGGGACAATATAAAACTGGATATGAAGATTATCAGTTGTTTTTTAAACTAATTGCCGAAGTTTGTCATCAAAGCTGTTTGATATTGAATAGTTGGGAAAAACCCAGAGAAATTGCCAGATTATCAAAAGATCATCATCCCGTGCGATCTTTTGTATTGGGAAGTTTAGGAGAAGCAGCTAAAGAAATTTTGAACTCACAAAAGTTATCCGATGAGGAAACATGGTCAACTTTGATTCATATTTATCAAGGCAATCCTCTGTGGTTGGAGTTCACTGCCACGCTGATTCAAGAGTTGTTTGGGGGGAGAGTTTCTGAGTTTTTGCACTGCGAGATGCCGATTTTAGATGAAGGGTTGCAATCTCAGTTATCTCAACCTTTTGGGCGTTTGACTGCGGCAGAGTTAGCAGTGATGGTTCACCTGGCTAATCAACCTGAACCCCTTGCTGTGTCGCAAATTTTCAACAAAATACCATTTTCTGCGTCAGAAATAGTCAATGCGGTGCGATCTCTTGGAAATCGGTTTTTATTGGATACGCAGGAACAGGAAAAGATAACTTTGTTTAGTTTAAATCCTGTGCTGAAACAGTATGTAAAAACTCAGTCTTCTTAGTCCGCGTAGGCGGACTTTGTTTGTGTAGACGCGGTTTCAACCGCCGTCTTTATTTTACCAGACAGGGTTATTCGTGGGGGAGGGCGGGTTTATTTAATCTGTCTGCAAGCTTTCAGGCTATTGGCGAACCCGCCCCTACAGGTTATTAAAAATGGTGCAAGATGTCGAGGTAACAAACCCAGATTTAATTTAAGTGCGATCGCACCCACTCTCTAAACTCTCTAATTCTCGCATTCTCTCCCTTTTCTGAGTCTAGGTGCATAAACTGTGCCAGTTCTTTGACAGGAAACGAGGCAAATGCCAAACTGGTTTCCGACTCGACATAACCCGTATCATTTAAAATGTTAATTATTAGTTTCCCCTTCTTCCAAATCCAAACCTCCGGCACTTTAAGTTCCGCATAAACCGCCATTTTATTGATAGATGAGCTAGTCCAATCAATTTCCACAGCTAAGTCTGGCGGCGGGTCATTTTTGAGATCAATTGTTAATTTTTCCCGCATTAAAGCTTCATTTTGAATATAGAAACATTCATCAGCTTCTTTACCCGCTTTTTTGGGTTTTGAACGCCAAGTAGATGATTTTAAACCGCGAATTTCAATCCCAATTTCCTCGGACAGCGCTACAATTAGTCGTCCGAGAGTCCAGCTATAGGTTTCATGTTCTGGTAAAGGTACCATAAGTTCTAAAGTTCCTTGGTAGTAAGTCATGCGCGGCGTTGAACGTTCGGCAAATATTTCTAACAAGTGTTCGTAGGTTTCCCAACTGATATCATGTAAAACCAGGTGAGAACCTGCAAGCTCTTCTTTACTGTACGCCTGGGTTTGAACCATTGCAAATACTCCACGAGAACTTTAACTCTATTTTACTCTATTGAACATTGGACAGGTGCGATTCCCTGCGGGATAGCTTCGCACGCGCGTACATTACCAGATTGATTCAAGATTCAAAATAAATCCGGGGAGAACATCTTCACCTGATACAGTGGCTGGAGATTCTAGCACTTCAACTTCTTGATTCAGACGGTAAATTTCTACTTGCCGTGATTTGCGATTAATCAACCAACCTAAAACAGCACCATTATCTCGGTACTCTTTCATCTTATCCTGAGTTTCTTTCAAACTATCGCTGGGAGACATTAACTCAACGACAAAATCAGGACAAAGGGGGGGAAATTTCTTTTGTTGTTCGGGGGTTAGTGCATTCCAGCGTTCTAATTTTACCCAAGAAGCATCAGGAGAGCGATCGGCCCCATTAGGAAGTTTGAATCCGGTTGAGGAATCAAAAACTTTACCCAGTCTATTTTGCTGATTCCAAATCCAAATCTGTGCAGTTAATCCTGCATTGCTGCTGCTAGTTTCTCCTCCTGCTGGTGACATGATAATTAATTCTCCTTTGGCTGTGCGTTCCAGTCTAATATTTTCATTCTCCTGACAGAGTTGAAAAAACTGCTCGTCTGTCAGCTTAATAATTGGATTGAGGTTGAGGGTGAGGGTAGTCATAGCGGTATTTTATCGTAGCTAAACGACCTTTATTGGGGATTGTAGCATATTGAGTGAGTTGCGAGGGCGATCGCTGGTAGGTTTAAGGGCAATGTAAACCATTGTCTGCATTAATTAGCAGACTTTAACTGCACCCCAATAGCTGATATTATTTTCTCTTGCCAAGCTGGATCGTCAAGTTTTATAGTAACTTTGCGAGGACGGGAATGCCGCCGATCCATGTAGGCATAGAAAGCTTCGCGATCGTCTCGATGGGTGAGAATGTATCGCTTTAGATCGCGATCGCTCATTGCAGCATAATTGACATTACTCATGGCTCAATACTCCCATCAGGTTGAATTTCAAGCTCAATTTCTTCGTTTTGTCCTGCTAAGATAAATAGATTAAGAGTCCGTTCATCTAAACGCACTATGTGAATTGGGTGGAACATAACGTTCGTAAGTAGATGACAAAGCCGATATAAACTCCGTAACTGTTCTGCCGTTGGTTCCCTCATACACTTATCATAATCTACTCCAAGTAGTTGCAAACAGTCATTTTGCCTGCCCTATTAAATTATAACCCTTCAATCAACTACGCAAACATCGATCGACCCTTCGGTTGAGGAATAGGACGACCCAGTGCGTTAGCCGTTTCTATCCACTCCTGCATAATAATCTCTAAATTTTGCAGTGCTTCTTGATAAGTTTCGCCATCCGCAGCGCATCCCGGCTATTCAGGTACTTCTGCAATAAATGCCTGGTCTTCCTCATTCCAGTCAATGATGATTTCATATTTCATTAAGGAATTTTAATTAACTCACTCAAAAAGGTCGATCGGGTTCCTGTCCTAATTCTTTGCAAAACTCTAGATAATCATCGATCGAGTTTTGAAATTCTTGGCGTGCTTCTTCAATAGTTTGTGCTTTAAAAGTCACTACGTCATTAATGTCAAGCACTCGCCCGAAAAGAATTTCCGCTTCTAAATCTACTTCAATGCTAGCACTGTAACCCTTGTAAGTCATCATGGCTGTAAGACTCTTCCTTTTAGCAAAACTCTAAATAATCATTCCTAATCACTGACATATTCGATATTCCAATCGTCTTCAGAGATCCCAACTGCTTCTAGAAAACGATGACAAAATGTTCTATGCCCCTTCGCCGATTTGTTTATAGCAACCCAACATCCATTGGATAACTGATGCCATTTTCCCTCACTTCCATCCGTGCGATTATCTTGGAAATTAGATTTAAGTAAAATTCTAGCTTTTTCAAAGTGCTCAGAGCGATTTTGAATCACCCACTCGCAGCATTGAATTGTAACTTGTCGCGAAGTTTGTTTAGAAAGTGGAATTTTATCACCACAGATTTGCATCAACTTTGGTTTAGTGAATATGGGAGTAGGGAACGCTTCATGTTCTCCAAGAGATGGCCAAATTTCGATAAACTTAATGCTGAGAAAATTAGCTCGTTCGAGAATAGCTTTTTCATCCCATCGGTTAATACTTTGAGAAAAATAGTCACTATTAATTCGCAAAGCGTGTTCAGCCAGTTTTTGCTTTTTCACCAGAAATGATGAATTAGAAAGTTGTGAATTCCACTCAGAAGTAACTAAAGTTAAATTTCCCAAGGTATGTAAATAATCTCCGTAGATTTGTTTGAATTTATCTCCCAGTTCATCTTCCCAATCTCTGCTTAGCTTTTGCGGCAAAATATGCTCAATAGTTGGACTTTGATCGAGGACAGTATACCCACCTGTTCCCTTGGACAAGTGCCGATTAATTGTGTCTATCACAAGAACCATTTTTTTTGTATTGTTTTTATCATAAAGATCATCGCTATGAATTGATTGCCTGACATCATTATTGTTAGGATATTTCTTAGTAATCAAGACGTTCTTCAAAGCTTCGGGTAAAGTAACTGATTCATCTTCATCTTGAATTGCTGTTACCTCTTTCCAAATGGATGTAAACATTCTAGTAATATAGTTAGTTGGTTCTCCACAAATGTGGCGCCGAACTAAATAATTTTCTAGTATTTTTAAGCATTCTATAAACTCCTCAAATTTATTTTTTTGAGAGTTGTACTCATTATAGAGCGTTAATAAAAACGGATAAGCAGTAGAAAGGTCGAAAGTATTGAGGCGAATTAATGCTGTTTTAATATCTTGGTTTACTTCATTTTCTGGTCGCAGTAGTTTGTTATAATATTCAGCAAATTTTAGGAGATTAGCAATTGCCAGGACAAATTCTTTGTCATCTAATTTTTTACAATAATCACGAAATCGTGCATAAATATGGGATTCGGCACAAAGATTTCTCGTTTCCATTGCTAAATAATGTCGAATAAAAGCTGTTAATTCCCCCATACCAGATTTACCAACTTTTCGTTCCTCTTGCAATAATTTTTCAATCTTTTCCCATTTAGTAAAAGCAATTTCCTGCTGAGATGTTGGCAGCATCATCGCCATATAGTTGCGTACTAAATCTGGCTGAGTTAACGGTTTACCTTTAGCATTCAGACTTTCAAAAATATGATAAGGACTTTCATTTTTATTGAGTTCTATGAAAACAACTTGAAAGGAGTTCTGTAAAACTGTAAAAAACCTACCAATATCTAGTTCACCTTCTTTAACTTTAGATTTAATCTCATGATAAAAATAATCATAAGCTTTCGGGATACCTGATTCAGTTTGAGGAATATTTTCTTGTAAAATAATCCTTTGATAAGCTTGGCGATCGCCATATTTATTGGTTGGCAAAAGTTTAAAATAAACCTCATCCTCCTTTTTCTCATCTGAATTGATTACAAATTTGTTAATCTTCTTAAAAAGCCTTTCCCTTTCATCAGTTGTTTCGACTGTTTCGACAAGATTCCGCAAAACAAGAAATAGTAAGGATAGGGTGGTCAAACGTTGCTGACCATCAACCAACTTAAAAGCTGTTATTGTGCCACGTGTTCCATCATTAATGACTACCAAAGACCCTATAAAATGTTCGGTTTCTTTTTCTGGATCGTATTCCTCATAAATTGCGATCGCATCATTTAATAACACTTCCCATTCAGGTTTACCCCAGCTATATTGGCGTTGAAAGTGGGGCATAACATAATGAATCTCACCACCGGAACTGAAAACTTTGGAAATTTTCCAACTATCTGCTTTCATTGCCTATCACTCCAAATATATCTAAAACTTGTTCGTCACTTACCCAGCCGCAGGTATCGGTAGTAAGTCGAATATTCCAATTATAGTGAAGAGGCAGGCTCCAAAGCCTGCCCCACACTATTTTATTCTACCCCCTCAATCCGGTCTTCCACCTCCTGATACAACTCACGCAAGCGATCCAAATTGTTCTCCGAAGTCTCCCAATAACCCCGGCCATTCACCTCAAGCAAAGTGCTGACAATCTTGCGGAACGAATGAGGATTCAGATTCAGCAAACGCTTCTGCATCTCCTCATCTTGGATAAACGTAGTGTTGACATCCTCATACACCCAATTATCCACAGCGCCCGCCGTCGCACTCCATCCAGTCGTATTCACCAGACGCTTAGAAATCTCCCGCACGCCTTCATAACCGTGCGACAACATCCCTTCGTACCACTTCGGATTCAGCAGCTTCGTCCGCGAATCTAAACGCACGGTTTCTGATAGCGTCCGCACCTGCGCGTTCGCTGTGGTTGTATCAGCAACAAAGGATGTCGGTTTCTTCCCATCTGCGCGCAAACTGCCGATCAATTTAGTCGGATCGGAGTCGAAATAGTGCGACACGTCGGTTAGGGAAATCTCCGCAGAATCCAAGTTCTGGAAAGTGACTTCCGCAGTTTTCAAGGATGATTCAAAAATCTTCCGATCTTGTTCCATTGTTCCGGGATTGTCCGAAGAAAAGGCGAAGGATTTGCGAGTTAAGTACATTTCCTGCAACTCGGCTTCGCTTTCCCAAGTGCTGTTTTCCACCGCCAAGTTGATGTTAGATGAATAGGAACCAGAAGCATTGGAAAATACCCGGGTTGCTGCTTGTCGCAGGTTGATTCCCATTTCTTCCGCTTGCTTCAGGGCGTGTTTGCGGACGAAGTTCATCTCTAAGGGTTCGTCGGCTTCCGCTGCCATTTTCACGGCTTTATCTAACAAATTCATTTGGTTGATGAACAAGTCGCGGAATACGCCGGAACAGTTAATTACTACGTCAATCCGAGGGCGTCCCAACTCTTCTAAAGAAAGCAATTCGAGTTTGTTTACCCGGCCCAATGCGTCGGGTACTGGCTTCACTCCCACCATCCACATTACTTGGGCGAGGGATTCGCCGTAAGTCTTGATGTTGTCGGTTCCCCACAACACAACGGCGATGGTTTCTGGGTAATTTCCGCCGTTATCAACGCGCTGTCTTTCTAACAGCCGATCGACTACAAGCTTAGCAGACTTAACCGCCCCCGTTGTAGGGATTGACTGCGGGTCTAAAGCGTGCATATTCTTGCCAGTCGGCAAAACATCCGGGTTGCGAATCGGATCGCCACCGGGGCCAGGCAGAATATACTCGCCTTCTAACGCGCGCAACAAAGCGCCTAATTCGTTGTCGGCACAAACTTGCTGCAAGCAGAATTCCAGATACTCAAACAGCGGTTTAATCGGTTCTGGATCGATTTTTTTGTAACCTGCAGCGTGCAAGGCTTCAACCCAAGGTGTTTTCTTGCCCATGTTGAAGAAATTCAACTTAGAAACAAGGGAAACTCGGCCCTCAGCATCGGTTTGTTCCTTCACCAAAGCGCCAACAGCATCCCGACAAGCTAAGGTGATGTTTTGCAGCAATTCGACATCAGTTAAAATGCCTTTGTCGCTGTTAGTGTAAATTTCGCCGATGTCGCGTCCGAGACTGTTAGCAATAATCCGTGGCAAGCTGATCAGCCCGTCTTCTTCGCGGTCTAAATTGGCGATATTCACCAAAGTTGCGATCGCCTCTTCCGCAGTCGGCGGCTTACCGATAACGTGCAAACCGCAAGGTAACAACCGCGACTCAATCTCCATCAACTTGCGGTAAACCAAGCCAACTAAATTGTCCCGTTCCTCCGAAGTCATTCCTGCAGCAACCCCTCTTTCTTGTTCGGGAGGTAGCGCAATATCTTTGTCCAAATTTACCAAACGGCATTTTTCGACGATCGCATCAACAATCGGCACACCGCGCCCAGTCTCTTTCAAAGTTTGATAAGAAGCAATTAACTCGCTTAGTTCCTGCAAACCTTTGTACAAACCAGCATTTTCAGCCGGAGGAGTCAGGTAGCTGATTGTTTCAGCATAACTGCGGCGCTTGGCAATTGTTGCTTCGCTGGGATTGTTGGCGGCGTAATAATAGAGGTTAGGAATTTTGCCGATCAAACTGTCGGGATAACAATCCCCAGACATTCCCATCTGCTTACCCGGCATGAATTCTAGCGAACCGTGAGTGCCAAAGTGCAGCACCGCATCCGCACCCCAAATGCGCTCCAAATATGTATAGTAAGCAGCAAAACCGTGGTGCGGGCTGGCAGAACGAGAGAATAACAACCGCATCGGATCGCCTTCGTATCCAAAAGTAGGTTGCACGCCGATAAACACATTGCCAAAATGTTTGCCGAAAATCAGCAAATTTTGTCCGTCGCTGTTCAAATGTCCTGGAGGCGGGCCCCAATTTTCTTGCAAGCGTTCCGAGTAAGGAGTGAATTCTTCGTATTCAGCTACCGACATCCGGTAAGCAACATTTAATTCGGGACTTTGGTATTGGGCTGTTGCGTCGTGGATGACTTCTTGCATCAGTTTTTCGGCGGAATCCGGCAATTCTGGCAAGTCGTAACCGTTGCCTTTTAAGGCTTTCAATACTTGGTAAATCGAGCCAAAAACGTCCAAATAAGCGGCTGTTCCGACGTTGCCTTTGTCGGGCGGGAAACTGAAAACTGTGATCGCAACTTTTTTATCTAATTTTGGTTTGCGGCGCAGCATTGCCCATTTCATGGCGCGCTGGGAAATTGCTTCGATTCTATCTTGCAGGGCGATCGCCTTGCCAGTTGCGCCATCACGTCCCGACAATATAATCGGTTCGATCGCGCCATCCAACTCGGGAATGGCAATTTGCAAAGCAACTTGAATCGGGTGCAAGCCTAAATCGCTATTTTCCCACTCTTCCGTCGTTTGGAAAACCAGCGGCAAAGCCACCATGTAAGGGCAGTTTAATTTTTTCAAAGTCTCGATCGCCTTCGGGTGATCTTGTTTCGCCGGGCCGCCCACCAGCGCAAAACCAGTCAGAGAAACCACCGCATCAACGATCGGCAGCCCTGCAACACCTTTGGTCCCAACTTCCAAGAAAAAAGTTTCGACTGGTTTCGAGAAGTCCAAACCGCCGGCAAAAATCGGCACCACCCGCGCCCCCATTGCCTCCAATTCCTGCACCATTGCTACATAGTGCGCGTCATCTCCCGTGACTAAGTGAGTCCGCTGCAACACCAAGCCGATGCAAGGTGCGAGGGGGTCTTTGAGGTCTGCGGAAATATCTTTGCGGGCGTTGTACCAGGTGAGATATCCTTTTACATCCTCAAACATCGACGATGCCAAAGGATGCCAAATTCCCATATCCGGGTAGACAACGGGCTCTTGGTATTGTAGGGGCAATCCCCCCGTGGTTGCCCCCTGGCCTTTGAATACATATTTATGTGACAGCATCAGCAAGAAGTTTTCCAAGTTTTCTTGGGAACCGCCCAGCCAATACTGGAAACTCAGCATGAAGTTGCGGGCATCTTGGGCTTTGTCGATGGGCAAATATTTCAGCACTTTCGGCAAAGTTTGCAGCAGTTTCAGCATTCCGTCTTGGAAGGAACTCCCGGATTTTTCCTTCCGTTTTTTCATGAATTCGCCGATCGCACTTTTGCTTTGTCCCAACTGTGCCATCGAGAAACTGCCCATTTTATTGAGTCGCATCACCCCGGGCATCGACGGGAAGACGACGGCGACATCCAAGCTGTCGCGCAGCGGTTCAACTGCCGCTACCACTTTTTCGGCCAAATCTTCGATGAAAATTAGAGAAGCAATAAATACATTGGCATCCGCCACATCCCGCTTGAAGGCCTCGTAATTTTCCGGGCTGCGGAGTTCCTCGATCAGGTAGCCGCTGATTTCTATTGCCAAATTCGGATTTTTCTTGTTTATCGATCGAACCGCTGCCGACAGGGCGCTTTGATACTGCGGTTCCAGTACGACATAGACCACCTTCATGAGCGATCGCCCCTGCAAGTTTTCCGGCACGACGTGGCGAATGGTGGGCTTGACGTGAGTGAACATCCGGTTAGGCTCCTTTAAGATGCTGTTTTCGGGAATCGGGAATTTTTTTATCCCATAAGCATTTTTACCAGAAAACGCTTGCCATTAGGCGATTTGAGCCTGCACATGACACAATTCGACAAATTTAGGTCAAATTTTCGTTACATTTTTTTATAAATTCCTTGAGCAAATACTCCAGTTTTTGTTTACAAAAATTTACTTGACATAAAGCTATTTGTATGTAAGTAAGTAATAACAGGGAGAAAAATAATTAAAAATTAACCAACGATTGAGAAAGAAATCCTGAAAAAAGTTCCAAGTTTTGTAGAAGTGATCAAACTTGCGATCGCTCAATTAACTGACGAAAAAAAGGCAGAAATTCTGAAGGCAGAATCGAGCCTTCGATAATTGCTGAGTTACCAAAATAGATATGTTCCTAGGAACTTAAAAATATTTCATAACGTCTGTTTTGTGTAAGTTCCTGATTGGCGATCGAGTTCATGGAAAGCTAATTGCTATAAACTATCAAGCTCATCAAAACATTAGGGGGAAAACATGGCTAACTACGCAGTTTTCGACGAACAATTTTACCTTGCCTCATATCCTTGGATCAAACCAGCCATTGATGCAGGAGTCATCAAATCAGGACTAGAACACTTTCAAAAATTCGGTCAAGCCAGCGGTCTAACCAAAGTATCGCGTTATTTTGACGAAAATGCTTACCTTACTGTCAACACAGACCTCAGACCGTTCGTCCGCACTGTCAATCCAAACGCGCCGTTTGCGAGTGGGCTCGATCACTTGATTCAGTTCGGTTACGAAGAAGGACAGCGCCGTAGCGCAGTATCGCCAGAGTACAGCGAAGATTTTTATTTAGCAAATAACTCGGATTTGCGACCGTTTGTCGGCCCCAATGCACCTTTCAAATCGGGATACCAGCATTTCATTCAATTCGGCTCAAAAGAAGGTCGTTTTGGAACTTCATTTTTTGAACCGGAATACTTAAGAGAAAACCCCGACATTGTGCCGTTTATAAACTCTGGAGCCCTGAGAACTGGTCGGGATCACTACTTCAATTTCGGGAAAAACGAGCCAAGCCGCGACGCAACTTTTGTTGGTAGCCGCAGCACCGATATTCTCACTGGTGTTGGTGTGGGGAATACCGAACTGATTGGAGTGGAAGTAGGTATCGATCCCAGGGGCAACCGGCAGTATGAAAGCTTTGGCACCAATGAATTCGATGTCCTGATTGGCAGTCCGGGAGCTGATACATTCGTACTCGGAGTTCCTCCTACAGCGGGGAATGTCACCCCGACCCCGCTGTATTTGGGTAACGGTCAAGCTACGATTCGCAACTTCAACGTAGCAGACGATTTGATCCAACTGCAAGGAAATTCTTTAAACGACGGCTACAGCCTGACTCCCGTTGGCAACAATTTGTCAATCCAACGTTTTGGAGATGTGATCGGCGTGATTGAAGGAGGAGCAAATTTTAATTTGACCTTCCTAGAATCTAACGGGAACGGTACTTTCTCGATTGGATAATCATTGGTCATTAGTCATCAGTCATCAGTCATCAGTCATTAGTTAATACTGAGGATTGATGACTTTTTTATTTGTTGTGGGCTAATGTGCTATGAAAAAGTACGATCGCATTTTACGTTCTTAAAGGAGCAACAATGAATTACGATATCTTCGACGAACAATACTATCTTTCGCAATATCCCTGGCTGAAACCAGCCATTGATGCAGGAATCATCAAATCTGGAAGAGAACACTTTGAAAAATTTGGTCAAGCCGCCGGCCTCACAAAAATATCGCGGTATTTTGACGAAGATACATATCTAGCTCAAAATCAAGATATTGCACCATTTGTTCGCACCGCCAACAACCCAAACGCGCCTTTTGCGACCGGATTAGACCACTTTATCCAATATGGTTACGAAGAAGGTCGCACTCGCGTATCGCCTGAGTATGACGAAGCGTTTTATCTCGCAAATAATCAGCAGTTGCAGCCGTTTCTCCAGAATGGAACTTTTAAAAATGGCTACCAGCATTTCGTTCAATTCCGCCTCAAAGAGGATCAGTTTGGGACTTCATTTTTGGAACCACGATACTTAGAGAGCAACCCCGATGTTCGGCGGGTTGTCGAATCGGGAGCCTTGAAAACTGGTCGCGAACACTACTTCAATTTCGGGAAAAACGAGCCAAACAGGTCCGCTACTTTTGTCGGAACTCCCGGCAATGACATCCTCACTGGTGTAGGGGTGGGGGATACCGTATTAATAGGAGTTGAACTAAATGATGTTACAAGAATTAATGGCTTTCCCGACCCCAGGCCATCTTATGGAAGTGACGGCAGCAATGAATTCGATACTCTAACTGGCGGTAGCGGCCGCGATACATTCCTGTTGAGCCGTACATTTTCCAGTATAGGAAGTGGTAGACGGACGTTTACCACGTACCCGTCCTACATCGGGCCGGGTTTTGCTACAATTCGGAACTTTACCCCAGGTCAGGATATCATCAATATAGGGCTTTCCTCAGATGAATTATTGGTATTTCCCATCAACAATAATCGAGATTTAGCTATTCAAAAGAAGGACTTCATCGCCGTTAACAATGGAGTTGCCTTCACCACTCCCCCTGACACGATCGCTGTTATTGAAGGTGGCGGAAATCTCACTTATAATCAACTAATTACAAGGATATAGTGTTATTAGCTCTTTACTTGGGTAGAAATCTCGAAGCTATTCAGGGTTTGCCTTAGTCCATCATGGGGAGACTTATTAATTTAAAAATCGGGAGATACACTTGCCAGAATTCAGGGGGGAGCTAATCTAAATCTGCAATTGATTGGAATTATAAATCTATTTAATCCTCCCGATTTTACCGCTTTTTTTGGTTATAAAGCATAGAGATTAAGTGAGATTTTACAGTGGGGTAAAATCACCCGATCAGGTAATTGTCTCAGTTCTGGATTATTGATAAATTGCATAAATACCTCATTAAAGCCGCAGTAGGAAAACATGGCTAGTTACGCAATTTTTGACGAACAATACTACCTTTCGCAATATCCGTGGCTGAAACCAGCCATTGATGCAGGAGTTATCCAATCTGGAAGAGAACACTTTGAAAAATTTGGTCAAGCCGCGGGCCTAACAAAAATATCGCGGTATTTTGACGAAGATACTTACCTTGAGGGAAATCCAGACCTTAAACCCTTTGTCCGCACCCCCAACAACCCTAACGCGCCTTTTGCGACCGGACTAGACCACTTTATCCAATACGGTTACGAAGAGGGTCGCAGCCAAGTATCGCCTGAGTATGACGAAGCGTTTTATCTCGCAACTAACCGAGTTTTGCTGCCGTTTATTCAGAATGGAACGTTTAAAAACGGCTACCAGCATTTCATTGAATTCGGCCTCAAAGAGGAGCAGTTTGGGACTTCATTTTTTGAACCGGGATATTTACAATTCAACCCCGATGTTCGGCTGCTTGTCGAATCGGGAGCCTTGAAAACTGGTCGCGAACACTACTTCAATTTCGGGAAAAATGAGCCAAACCGATCTGCTACTTTTGTCGGAACTTCCGGCCATGACCTCCTCACTGGTGTAGGGGTGGGGAATACCCGATTAATAGGATTTGAAGTAGGTTACACTACAGAAAGTAACGCATTTTTAGCCTCCCCCAGGGAATATTATGAAAGTGACGGCAGCAATGAATTCGATACTCTAACTGGCGGTAGCGGCCGCGATATATTCGTGTTGACCCGTAGAACTCGCACTCTAGCGGGTGGTAGATCGGCGGTTTACACTGACCTGTCCTACATCGGGCCGGGTTTTGCTACAATTCGGAACTTTACGCAAGATCAGGATACGCTCGATATAGGGGTTTTCTCAAATCAATTATTGGTATTTCCCATCAACAATAATCGAGATTTAGCTATTCAAAAGAGGGGCTTATTCGTCGTTAACAATGGAGTTACCGAAACCACTCCCGGTGACACTATCGCTGTTATTGAAGGTGGCGGAAATCTCAGTTTGAATCTACCAGTAGCCTATGGTGGGTTCTAGTGTTATTAGCGCTGTATTTGGCTATAAATCTCGCACCTATGCAGGGTTTGCCTTAGTCCATCATCGGGAGAGTTATTAATTAAACAATCGGCAGATACAATTGCCATAATTCATAGCGTAGCCAATCTAAATCTGCAATTGATTGTGATGATAAATCCATTTAATCCTCCAGTAGGTCTCACTTTTATGGGCGATAAAGCATAGAGCTTAAGTGAGATTTGACTGTTGGGTAAAATCACCCGATCAGGTAATTGTCTCTGTTCTGGATTATTGATAAATTGCATAAACAGCTCATTAAAGCCGCAGTAGGAAAACATGGCTAGTTACGCAATTTTTGACGAAAAATACTACCTTGCTCAATATCCTTGGGTCAAGCCAGCCATTGATGCAGGAGTTATCCAATCAGGAAGAGAACACTTTGAAAAATTCGGTCAAGCCGTCGGCTTAACTAAAGTATCGCGGTATTTTGACGAAGCTACTTACCTTGCTGGCAACCCAGACATCGCTGCCTTAGTCCGCACTCCCAACAACCCAAGTGCGGCTTTTGCTACAGGACTAGACCACTTTATCCAGTTCGGTTACGAAGAGGGTCGCACTCGCGTATCGCCTGAGTATGACGAAGCTTTTTATCTCGCAAATAACCGACAGTTGCAGCCGTTTATTCAGAATGGAACTTTTAAAAATGGCTACCAGCATTTCATTGAATTCGGCATCAAAGACGGTCAGTTTGGGACTTCATTTTTTGAAACAGAATACTTACTAAAAAACCCCGACATCGTGCCTTTTGTCAACTCTGGAGCCTTGAAAACAGGTCGCGAACACTACTTCAATTTCGGGAAAAACGAGCCTAACCGCTCTGCGACTTTTATCGGAACTTCCGGGAATGACATTATCACCGGTGCTGGGGTGGGAAATACCGAATTAATTGGAGTTGAAGTAGGTTATGTTACAAACAGTGATGGCTTTTCCATCCCCGGCCGAAATTATGAAAGTGAGGGCAGTAATGAATTCGATACTCTCACTGGCGGTAGCGGCCGCGATAAATTCATGCTCGGAGACCTTTTAGTAGGCAGTGGTGGTAAGGGATTCAGTTTCCCAACAAACTTATATATCGGGCCGGGTTTTGCTACAATTCGGAACTTTACCCAAGGGCAGGATAGTATTCAACTAGCAACAAGAGATATCCAACCTTCCTTAGATAAATTCTTGCTATTTCCCATCAACAACAATCGAGATTTAGCTATCCAAACGAACGGCTTGTTCGTCTCCCTTGCAGATGGAAGTTCGGGAATTAGTAGATTTGACACGATCGCTGTTATTGAAGGCGGCGGAAATCTCAAGTTGAATCTATTACCAGAATCTAGAGGTTCTCTACCTTTACTTGGCTAGAAATCTCGAAGCTATTGGGGATTTGGCTGATTGCGGCTGGGGAGTGCGATCGCACATTCGCAAAAAATGTGCGATCGCACTGTTGTGTTTGCCCTAAAAATAATAAAACAGGCTTAATAATAATTAACTTGACATAGTGAGTTCGTAGAGTTATTTATAGTGGGTCAAGTTTAATCGACAAGTAAGCAGACTAAGCTTAGAGTACAACTTATGACTAATTATGAAATTTTTGACGAACCATACTACCTGGCGCAATATCCTTGGGTGAAACCTGCTATTGATGCAGGAATTATAAAATCCGGCAGAGAACACTTTGAAAACTTCGGTCAAGCCGGCGGCATGACCAAAGTATCGCGTTACTTTGACGAACAAACCTATCTAGCTCAAAATCCAGATATTGCTCCCCTGGTTCGCAGCCCAAACAATCCAAACGCGCCTTTTGCGTCTGGTTTAGACCAATTTATTCAGTTTGGCTACGAAGAAGGCCGCACCCGCGTATCGCCTGAATATAACGAAGATTTTTATTTAGCAAATAACTCAGAGTTGCGATCGTTCGTTCAGAACGGAACTTTCAAATCAGGCTACCAGCATTTCATTCGATTCGGACTCAAAGACGGTCGTTTTGGGACTTCATTTTTTGAACCGGAATACTTAAAAGAAAACCCCGACATTGTGCCGTTTGTCAACTCGGGAGCCTTGAGAACCGGTCGAGAACATTATTTCAAATTTGGGCAATTTGAGCCTAGTCGCTCCGCTACTTTTGTCGGAAGCCGCGGCGATGATACCCTCACTGGTGTAGGGGTAGGGAATGCCGAATTAATTGGAGTTGAAGTAGGTATTGATCCCCAAGGCAATCGGCAGTATGAAAGCTTTGGAAATGAGGAATCTGATGTCCTGATCGGTGGCCCTGGGAGGGATACATTCGTACTCGGAGTTCCTGCTACCTCGGGTAATCCCACATCCCGTCAACTCTATGCGACTACCCCCGGTATAGTTAGAATTCGGAACTTTGATCAAGACAATGACAAGATCCAGTTGGCAGGAAGTCCCGATATCTACACAACAATGGAGGATGCTAACGAGTTCATAATCCTCAGCCCAAGATATGAAACAATTGGTATTATTGAGGGAAAAAATTTATCTTTTTCTACAACTCAGCCACAGGGGGACGGCACTTTCTACCTATTCCTTAAATAACCGGAACCTCGGTTATCTCTTTCTCGGTTAACATGGTAGGTGCGTTAATAACGCACGCTACTTAACTTTACCCAAAGTCAGGATAGCATCCAGCTTGCAGGGACTTTCTGAGAGTTCTTCTTGGTGTTTCCCATTAACAATAATCGACATTTAGCTATCCAAGCTAATGGCTTCTCTGTTGTTAAAAATGGAGGGGTCGAAACCAACCGCGGTGACACGCTCGCTGTTATTGAAGGCGACCGCAATCTCAGTTTTAATTTATTACTAAAATCTCTTTCTTTTACATCTTTCCTTCGATAGAAATCTCGAAGCAGTTAAGGATTTACCTTTGGCTGCTGGGGAGTACGATCGCACATTCGCAAAATGGGCGATCGCACTTTTGTGTTTGCCCTAAAAATAATAAAACAGGCTTAACAATAATTAACTTGACATAGTGAGTTAGTAGAGTTAGTTATAGTGGGTCAAGTTTAATCGACAAGTAAGCAGACTAAGCTTGGAGAAATAATTATGACTAATTATGAGATTTTTGACGAACCATACTACCTTTCCCAATATCCTTGGGTGAAACCGGCTATTGATGCAGGAATTATAAAATCCGGCAGAGAACACTTTGAAAAGTTCGGTCAAGCCGGTGGCCTCACAAAAATATCGCGGTACTTTGACGAAGCTACTTACCTTGCCGGCAATCCAGACATCACACCCTTTGTCCGCACTCCCAACAACCCAAACGTGCCTTTTGCGACGGGCTTAGACCACTTTATCCAATACGGTTACGAAGAGGGTCGATCGCGCGTATCGCCAAATTATGACGAAGCATTTTATGTAGCAACTAACCGAGATTCGCGGTCGTTTATTGAGAATAACTTTAAAAGTGGCTACCAGCACTTCATTCAATTCGGCGGCTTCAGCAATGGTACTTCTTTCTATGAAACAGTATACTTAAATAGAAACCGTGATATTGGACCTCTTGTCTACTCTGGAGCTTTGACAACTGGTCGGGAACACTACTTCAATTTCGGAAAAAACGAGCCAAACAGGACTGCTACTTTTATCGGAACTTCCGGCAATGACACCCTCACTGGTATAGGAGTGGGGAATGTCGAATTAGTTGGAGTAACAAGCTCTGCAGGCTTTGGCGCCGGAGTGTCTGGAAGTGACGGCAGCAACGAATTCGATACTCTCATTGGCGGACCCGGCGCCGATACATTCGTGTTAGCGCAGCCTGTATATACCAGTAGAGTGTTTGTGATTGGATATAAATCTTTCTACCTTGGACCGGGTTTTGCTACAATTCAAAACTTTACCCAAGGTCAGGATACGATCCAGCTCGGCTCTACATCATTCGATAAATACATTGTGTTTCCCATCAACAATAATCGAGATTTAGCAATCCAAACAAACGGCTTGCCGTTCTTTACACCAAATGGAGGCGACCAACTTAGTTATGGTGATACGATCGCAGTTATTGAAGGTGGCGGAAATCTAAAGTTGAATTTATTACCTTCAGAATATAGTTGGTCAACTTCTTTAATTGGGTAGAAATCTCGCAGCTATTCAGGATTTGCTTGATCGCTGCTGGGGAGTACGATAATTAATTGTACCATCCAGAAACCGGGTTTCTCGAATAAACCCGGTTTCTAAGTCTTTAATGCCGATCGCGCGCTAGCTTCAAAACCTCAACCGCATCTTTGTGGCCCTCCGAAGACGCCCAAATTAACGCAGTCCAAGTATTATTATCATACGCTTTGATATCAGCTCCTTTATCAATTAAAAATTCCACAACTTGAGTGCGCCCGCTACCTGCAGCACTCATCAAAGCCGTCAAACCAAAATTAGTTTTAGCATTCACATCCGCTCCCGCCTCCAGCAAAAGCTGTACAATCTCGGTATGTCCGGCAGCAGCGGCACTCATTAACGGCGTCCACCCGTCATTATCTTGACTGTTGGGCCCGGCACCTGCAGCCAGCAATTTTTTGACGATCGCCGAATTGCCAGCCTCAGCCGCAGCCGTCAAAGCCGTCCCGCCTTCCTCATCTTTAGCATTGATATCTGCACACTGTTCGATCGCACTTTCTACAGCCGCAACATCACCCGTCTTGACGGCATCAATTAAATCTGTCATAAATTCTCCCTTGTATCCTCTCAAATATTAAATCCTATGACAGTCGATATTTTAATCCTCTCCAACGGCCCCGGAGAATTGGCAACTTGGGTGCGTCCCGTCGTGCAAGCTTTGCGCCAGCAATTGGCAAACGCGGGTACTCAAGCGCGGATCTCTGTGGTGCTGTCCCCCTGTCCGCACGCCACCGGGAAAGAAGCGCAAATCGCATCTTCCTACCCAGAAGTTGACCGAGTGCAAGCACCGGAGCATTTTTTTCCATTCTTATTGTCGGGCAAAACGGCTGAAAATTGGGATTGGTATGAAACGGGAGTTGTTTTGTTTTTAGGCGGCGATCAATTTTTTACGGTTGTTATTGGCAAAAGGCTAAAATATCGCACTGTTATTTATGCTGAATGGGACGCGCGGTGGTATCGCTGGATTGATAAATTTGCGGCGATGAAACCAGAAGTTTTTGCTAAAATTCCCCAAAAATATGCTAAGAAATTTACAGTTGTCGGAGATTTGATCGCGGAAGTAGGGAACGGGAAATCGGGCAGGGCGGGCACGGGGGCACCGCCCCTACGGAAAATAGAATTAATTGGATTGTTGCCCGGTTCTAAAGCGGCCAAATTAGCTTTAGGTGTACCGTTATGTTTGTCGATCGCCCAATCTATCCATCGCCTCCGCCCTGAAACTCGCTTTGTAATTCCCGTTGCTCCTACCTTAGATGTGCAAACTCTAGCACGTTTTGCCGACCCAAAACACAATCCTTGCCTGCATTTATTTGAGAACGCCAGCGCCGAACTTCATTTAACAGAAACGCCGTTTTTGCAGACAGCAAATAAGTTGCAAGTAGAACTTTGGACGCAGACGCCAGCTTACGATTTGCTATCAGAATGCAGCCTGTGTTTAACTACTGTGGGAGCGAATACTGCCGAATTGGGTTCGTTAGCTGTACCCATGATTGTTTTGATTCCGACGCAGCAATTGGATGCGATGAAAGCTTGGGATGGTTTGCCGGGATTGCTGGCAAATTTGCCGTTAGTCGGTTCAGTTTTTGCGACGGTGATTAATTGGCTTATCTGGCAATTGGGAAAGGGAAAGCTTTATGCTTGGCCGAATATTTGGGCACAGGAGGAGATTGTGCCGGAGTTGATTGGGAAGCTGGAACCAGAAGTAATTGCTCAATTGGCGATCGACTATTTGAGCCATCCTGATAAATTAGCACAAATGGGCGATCGTTTGCGTGCGGTTCGAGGAGAATCGGGGGCGGCGAAAAAAATTGCTGAATTGGTTTGTGAAGAAATTGAGGTGCAATAATCAATAAAACCTCGTAGGGGCGGGTTCACCAACAATCTCTGACTGTAATTCATAATCTAAATAAACCCGCCCCCGCCCAACAGTAAATATCAATCTGCATTATTCCCGTATTTTATAAATAAAATAGGAAATAATTTGATTTGTATCGTAGGGGCGGGTTCACCACAAATCTCTGACGGTAATTCACGATCTAAATAAACCCGCCCCCCCAACTCAATCTGCATTATTCCCGTATTTTATAAATAAAGGTTGATACAGGCTATTAGTTGGGTGGGGGCGGGTTTTTGAGATTGTCGGTTTTTGGCAATTATTGTTGGTGAACCCGCCCCTACAGGAACTTAACCTCGATTTCAATTTAACTTCACTGACTGACAGAGCCTTTCCCGAAAAACTTAGGCGGTGCTGCCATAGTGTAAACTTCGGTTTCAGCGGCAATTACCTGCCGCAAGTGACCGGGAACTTGCATCAATCCCAACAGCGTAATCCCATCCAACATCCGCAACCCGCCAGTTGTTTTCTCGGCGAGTAATTTGTCAGTAACTTCGGGTTCGGGGCGCGTATTTATTTCTTGATTAGAAGCTATGGCGAAACCCCAAGGAGCTCCATAAGTAGAAATAAAGCTGGTGCAGGATTGAACATTGGGGAAAACAGATTTCAGGGTATTTACAATGCGAGCGTGCATTTTCATTTCTGCCGGAGAAACTGGACCCGCTTGCACTACGAAATATCCGTTAGGTGACATTACCTTGCGAACTTTCTCAAAATACTCTTTGGTAAACAACTGGAAAGATGGGCCTTCTTCAATGGGATCGGACAAGTCAGAAATGACAATATCCCAATCATTGTCAGTGTTATCTAAATAGTCCAAAGCATCGCCGATTACTACTTCGCAGCGGGGGTCGTCAAAGGCATTTTGGTGCATTTCGGGCAGGTGTTCGCGGCAAGCTTCTACTACTTCGCCGTCAATGTCGATCATCACGACTTTTTCAACTGTTTTCCAGCGCAGCACTTCTCTAATTGTAGCTCCTTCTCCGCCGCCGAGAACGAGGACTTTTTTGGGTGAACCGTGACAAATCATCGCTGGGTGCACCAGGGGTTCGTGGTACAGAAACTCGTCGCCTGTACAAGATTGCCACTTACCGTCTAAAACTAAGCCTTTCCCGTAGGTACCGGTTTGAACTACGTACATTTCTTGATAGGCAGTTTTTTTGTAAGCGAGCACGGCGATGACGCCGTGAACGTAAATATCCCAAGGGGTAATGTACTCGCTCATCCAAAAGTCTGCACGAACTTCGCTACCTGACATCAATTACTCTCCAAATATAAACTGCTGTGTCGATGTTGTCACAAGTAGTAGTTATTAGCACAAAATGGTGCGGGTGTGTGAGTACGATCGACACATTAAAGTGAGATTTCTCAGCAATGGTATAGTGTGATTGCGTTCTGGGATAGAGCAAGTGGCTTGGTACTTGAGATTGCTTGTGGGCGATCGCGCGTCCCGTCGAGATCACTTTTCCCGTAGCCCCCACTCGATCGCACTCACATTTAATATTTTCGCTTTGCCTTGCCGGCGGGTTTTGTACAAATGTTGTCTGAATCGGGCAATTTTTCGCGCTGGGCCCGCCTTTATAAGTTGGCGATCGACCTGCTTATTTATCAACAATCGGATGAAAACCCCGCAAATGCGAGAGGGGGAATAAAAGTAGCGATCGGTTTTAACCAGACTTGTTATTAATATCTTGACATTGAGAATCTATATTAGATAAGATTTTTAGACCTAGCAAAATAAAGGAAGTGTTAAATTCTTCTGACCAAATTGCCGAGGCGATGTGCGACGAAATTATCACTAGGTAAAGGGTGCAACTAAATTTCCTAATAAAACTGTTATGACACTATTTTTAGGTTCAAAATAATAGCCGATGGAACCAACAGACTGGGAAAACAGAATCAAAGAGCTGGAAAAGGAAAATCGAATCCTGCGGGAAAAACTTGAAACTTCGGAAACCGAACGCAGCCAATTACAAGCCCTTAATCAAAAAAAAGAATCTTTGCTAAAAAAGCTCACGCAGGAATTTAGAGATTCCGAAAATATTTTAAAAGCCAAAATGTCTACACTAGAAAAAGCTCTGGAAAACCAGCAAACAATGCAGCTCAAATTGATCGAAGCCGAAAAAATGTCGGCTTTGGGCATTTTGGTAGCTGGTATTGCCCACGAAATCAACAATCCCGTCAACTTCATCTACGGCAATATTACCTATGTCAATGACTACGCTGGCGACATTTTAACATTGCTAGCAATGTACCAGGATAGGTATCCCGAAACAGATGCAGAGATTGAAGCTTTTCTGGAAAAAATTGACATCGACTTTTTGCGCGAAGATTTGTTGAAAACTCTTTCGTCAATGAAAGTGGGTTCCGAGCGCATCCGCGAAATAGTGCTGACTTTACGCAACTTTGCGCGGGTAGATGAAGGTGAAAAAAAACCAGTTAACATTCACGAAGGAATTGACAGCACATTGTTAATTTTGCAGCATTTAACTAAAGAAAAGCCCGGTCATGCCGCTATTAGTGTTATTAAAGATTATGGAGATTTGCCCAAGGTCGAGTGTTATGCTGGGCAATTAAATCAGGTGTTTATGAACATCATTAATAATGCTGTTGATGCCCTGCGAGAGCGAGAGCAAAAGTCTTCACAGGAGGAGATAGAATCCAACCCTATCCAGATGAGCATTACTACTTCTATTATTTCCGGAAAATGGGCAAGAATTAGCATCAAAGATAATGGTATGGGAATGAATGAATCTGTAAAAGCGAAAATTTTCGATCCGTTTTTCACCACCAAACAAGTTGGTCACGGGACGGGTTTGGGATTGTCAATTAGCTATCAGATTGTTGTGGACAAACACGGCGGGAGGTTGGAGTGCATATCCGCAATTGGAGAAGGGACTGAATTCGCGATCGAGATTCCGATCGCCAATTCCCGCAGCTAAGAGCGATCGATCGAGCTAAACTGAGGGATAATGAAAACTCCCTTTGACCGCGGCTCCTCCTAGTTTGATGTGCAACCCTATGTCTACTGTCACTTTTGGTTTGTCAACCCCTATAGCGGCAGAGGCCGGGGCATCCTACGGCAGCAGCGAACCGCCACAGCGCCCCACCGTGCAAGCAGAGTGGATCGAGGTATTGGTGGACTCTCCTTTCAGGGTGGCGGGGGACTCCGCAGGGGAGGAAAACAAGTTATTTACCTATCGTTTACCTGCGGAACTTACCGTGCAACCAGGAGATATCTTGAGTGTACCCTTTGGCAGTCAACAGGTAGGGGCGATCGCAATTCGGTTCATTTCTCAACTGCCGCCCGACTTAGATCCGGCGCGGGTTAAAGATGTCGAAGATGTTGTCAGTGCGGGCTTTTTCCCGCCTAATTACTGGGAATTGCTCGATCGCACTGCCACCTATTATTGCACACCTTTAATTCAAGTAATTAGAGCCTCACTGCCGCCCGGTTTGTTAAGCCGTTCCGTGCGCCGAATTCGCTTAATTAAGGACGCAATTTCTCCGAATGCCGAAACATTTCTCAATCCGGCAGCGAGTCAAATTTTGCAATTGCTGCAAGCTCAAAAAAACGGCGATTACACTTGGCAATACCTCCAGCGACAAGTCAAGGGAAGTTATCGGGGATTGAAAGATTTATTGAAACGCGGTTGGGTAGAAAGTTATTTAGAACCTCCCAATCCTCCCAAACCACAACTCAAACCTGCAGTGACATTAATTGCTAGTGCATTTGTCACAGATTTAACCAAGCGGCAACAAGAAGTATTGGAAGTTTTGCGACGTGGCGGCGGTGAAATGTGGATGAACGATTTGCTGAGAATTTGCAGCGCGAGTTCTTCTGTTGTCAAAAATTTGGAACAAAAAGGTAGCGTTGTCATCGATCAAAGGGAAGTTCTCAGGGGCGATCGCGGAATTTCTCAATTGCCCGATGCACCGAAAACTTTAACTCATTTTCAAGCTCAAGCCTTAGCGTTTATTAACTCTTTTTCGGGATTTCGTCAAGTGCTGCTGCACGGCGTTACAGGTTCCGGGAAAACCGAAGTGTATTTGCAGGCGATCGCCCCAATCTTAGCCAGCGGCAAATCCGCCCTCGTACTCGTTCCCGAAATCGGTTTGACACCGCAACTTACAGACAGATTCCGAGCCCGTTTTGGCGAGCAAATTTGCGTGTACCACAGCGCCCTATCCGACGGCGAACGTTACGATACATGGCGTCAGATGCTGACTGGAACCCCGCAAATTGTCATCGGCACGCGATCGGCCATTTTTGCGCCTTTACCTCACCTCGGCTTAATTATCCTCGATGAAGAACACGACAGCAGCTTCAAACAAGACCAACCAGCCCCCTGCTACCATGCCCGCACCGTTGCCAAATGGCGCGCCGAATTAGAAAATTGTCCCTTAATTTTAGGTTCCGCAACGCCAGCTTTAGAGACTTTTGTCGGGACGCGCCGAGATTATTACTCGTTACCAAATATCCATTATTTATCATTGCCCGATCGCATTTATTCCCGCCCGATGCCGCCTGTGGAAATAGTCGATATGCGCCAAGAATTGCGGCAAGGAAACCGCTCCATTTTCAGCGTCTCCCTGCAAAACGCGCTGGAACAATTGCAGGCAAGACAACAGCAAGGTATCCTGTTTATTCACAGAAGAGGACACAGTACCTTTGTGTCTTGTCGGAGTTGCGGCTATGTGATGGAATGCCCGAATTGCGATGTTTCCCTGTCTTATCACCACGTCGGCGAAGGAACAGCAGAAATATTGCGGTGTCACTACTGCAACCACACGGAACGACACCCCCAAAACTGCCCGGATTGCAGTTCTCCTTACTTCAAAAACTTTGGTAGTGGCACTCAGCGAGTCGAACAGGAATTAACGAGATTGTTTCCAGAATTGCGGGCTATTCGGTTTGACAGCGATACGACTAGAAATAAGGGCGACCACCGCAGATTGTTAACGCAATTTGCTAATGGGGAAGCTGACATTTTGTTGGGTACGCAAATGCTGACGAAAGGGTTAGATTTAGCTGGAGTAACATTGGTGGGAGTTGTGTCTGCTGATGGGTTGCTAAACTTATCCGATTATCGGGCAAGCGAACGAGCTTTTCAAACATTAACTCAAGTCGCGGGCCGTGCAGGCAGAGGTGATGATCCGGGGCGGGTAATTATTCAAACTTACACTCCAGAACATCGGGTTATTCAAGCAGTTAGGCGGCACGAATATGCGGATTTTGTGGAAACAGAATTAGCAGAAAGAGCAGCGCTGAATTATCCACCTTCGGGGCGGCTGGTATTGTTGCGATTGAGCAGTGTAGATGCGGCGGAAGTGGCGGTGACGGCGGTACAATTAGCGTCTGTTTGTCAGGAGTATATTGAGCGATTGTCTGTACCGGGGTGTGAGTTGTTGGGGCCTGCACCTGCGGCGATTATGCGGGTGGCAAATCGCTATCGGTGGCAGATTTTGCTGAAGTTGCCTTTGGATGAGTCGGTGGATTTGTCGGATTTGATCGGATTGCGCGATCGCACGCCGCGTTCTGTTAGTTTAACTATTGATGTCGATCCGTTGAATTTTGGTTGATTGGTGGGGCTACAGGCCGTTGTAGGGGCGGGTTTCACCAACAATCTATGTCGGAAACCAACAATATAATAAACCCGCCCCCACGAACACGACAAATCCGAATCTACATTTTTTGAATTCGATCGAACATCAGGTTAATCTGGGTTATGGGTTGGTGGGGGCGGGTTTTTATAGATTGTTTGTCAGCTTCAAATATTGTTGGTAAAACCCGCCCCTACAGCCCATCGTAGGGGCGGGTTTTACCAACCATTTATGTCATAAATCAACAATATAATAAACCCGCCCCCACCGAACGAACAACTGTTTTATGGAAACAAAATTATGAAATACGATCGTAACAAACACCACCGCCGCTCAATTCGCCTGCCAGGATATGATTATAGGACTCCCGGTGCGTATTTTATCACTATTTGCAGTTGGCAGCGCGAATGTTTATTCGGCGACGTTATTAATGATCAAATGCAATTGAGTCCCTATGGGAAAACTGTTTTATTCAATAGGAGCATTCTTCCCAAACGTTACCCAAACGTAGCATTAGACAATTTTATTGTGATGCCAAATCACGTTCATGGAATTATTGTTTTGAAAGGCAGCCCCGAAATAAATTCTACAGAATCCGATAAATTTGGCCTGATAAAATCAAAAATCCATCCTTTGTCGGAAATTGTGCGGGGTTTAAAAACATCTTCGGCGCGGCGAATTAACCAAATGCGATATTTGACAAGCATATCGGTGTGGCAGCGGGGTTATTACGAACATATCATCCGCAATGAAGAATCATTAGTTGCCATTCGTGAATATATTGTTAATAATCCTTTATTGTGGGGAAAAGATGAATTGTATCCTCATAATTCAGTCAAAATTAATGAATCTAGTCCGCTGGCGATCGAATGGAATGGCAAATCTTATATACAGTCGATCGTCCTCTAATATTAGGTCGATCGATTCGTAGGGGCGGGTTTCACCAACCATCTCTGCCATAAACCAACAATATAAAAAACCCGCCCCCCCCCAACGACAAATCCAAATGTACCAATGCGTAGGGGCGGGTTTCACCAACCATCTCTGCCATAAACCCACAATATAATAAACCCGCCCCCCCAACGAGAAATCCAAATGTACCGATTCGTAGGGGCGGGTTTCACCAACCATCTCTGCCATAAACCAACAATATAACAAACCCGCCCCCCCCAACGAGAAATCCAAATGAACCGATTCGTAGGGGCGGGTTTCACCAACCATCTCTGTCATAAACCCACAATATAATAAACCCGCCCCCTACCTTTTTGGGCTGCTCTCAAACATCACGTTAATCTGGGTTATTTGTTGGGTGGGGGCGGGTTTTTATAGATTGTTTGTGAGCCTCAAATATTGTTGGTAAAACCCGCCCCTACAGGCATAATAAATTATCGGAATTTATTCACGAAAATCATCCCAAATCGAGAGATTTGTAGGGGCGGGTTTCACCAATAATAATTGCCTAAAATCCATAATCTCGTAAACCCGCCCCCACCCAAAGGTAAATCGCAATCTACCTCTTTCAAGGTACAAAGGGCGGGTTTACAATATTTTTGGTTTTTAAATCAAAATCTTGGCGAACCCGCCCTTACGGGCCTAATAAATTATCGGAAATCAAACAATCTCGATCGACTCACACCTACCAACTAAGGCAAATCAGTGCTCCCCATCAGATAAAGGTCGCACTCCCGGGCCACGCCGCGCCCTTCATTAATCGCCCAAACCACCAAACTTTGTCCCCGGCGACAGTCCCCAGCCGCAAAAACTCCCGGAATGCTGGTTGTATATTTTTCGTGCTCGGCTTTCACGTTGCTGCGCGCGTCGCGTTCCAATCCCAGCGCATCCAGCAAGGGCTGTTCCGGGCCGAGGAAGCCCATCGCTAGCAAGACAAGCTGTGCGGGCAACACTTTTTCCGTGCCCGGGATGTGGTTCGGAATGAACTGCCCTTTCTCGTTTTTCGCCCACTCCACCTCAACGGTGTGCACAGCTTTGACATTGCCGTTTTCGTCGCCCTCGAACTTTGTCGCCGTGGTGAGATAGCCGCGGGGGTCGTCGCCGAATTTGGCTGCGGCTTCTTCTTGGCCGTAGTCGAGACGGTAGACTTTTGGCCATTCCGGCCAGGGATTGTTGGCCGCCCGTTCCGACGGCGGTTTGGGCAGGATTTCTAGCTGTACCAGGCTTTTGCAGCCGTGGCGGATGGAGGTGCCCACGCAGTCGGTGCCGGTGTCGCCGCCGCCGATGATCACGATATCTTTGCCTTCGGCGGAGATGAAGTTATCGTTGGTGCTCTTGTCTAAAACTGCTTTGGTGTTTGCTGTCAGGAAGTCCATTGCGAAGTGGATGCCTTTTAATTCCCGGCCGGGGATGCCTAAGTCGCGGGGTTTGGTGGCGCCGGTACAGAGCACAACGGAGTCGTATTCTTTTAGCAGTTGTTCGGCTGGTAAGTCTTTGCCGACTTCGGTGTTGCAGACGAATGTCACGCCTTCGTCTTCGAGGACTTTGAGGCGGCGCATTACGACTTGTTCTTTGTCTAGCTTCATGTTGGGGATGCCATACATTAGCAGGCCGCCTGGTCGATCGGCTCTTTCGTATACTGTTACCCAATGACCGGCTTTATTTAGTTGCGCGGCGGCGGACAAACCTGCGGGCCCGGAACCGATGACGGCGATTTTTTTGCCGGTGCGTTTGGCGGGTGGTTCGGCAGTAACCCAGCCTTCATCCCAGCCTTTGTCGATAATTGCGGCTTCGATGTTTTTAATCGTCACCGGCGGGTTGTTGATGCCGAGCACGCAAGCGCCTTCGCAGGGTGCGGGACAGACGCGGCCGGTGAATTCGGGGAAGTTGTTAGTTTTGTGGAGTCTGTCGAGGGCTTCTTTCCAGAGTCCGCGATATACTAGGTCGTTCCATTCGGGGATGAGGTTGTTAATCGGGCAACCGCTGGCCATGCCACTGATAATTGTCCCCGTGTGGCAAAACGGAATGCCGCAATCCATGCAGCGCGCGCCTTGGGTGCGGAGTTTGTCCTCATCCATCGGTAGGTGAAATTCGTCCCAGTTGTGGACTCTCTCGACTGGTGAGAGTTCGGAGGGCAATTCGCGCAAGAATTCGATAAAGCCTGTTGGTTTTCCCATAGTGGTGTTCTGGTTAGAATTTACTATTCTGGTAGTTTGTCAAAGCTGAAGCCTGTATGCTTATGAACTAACTATTGTCATATAAATTGTGGGCGATCGCACCTCAGATTGAGCAATTTGTACATGAAATCTTTAATATCGCCGGGAGTCGGGGAATTGTTGGCTGCGGTAAAATATAGATACATCGACAGCAAAGAAACCGGGTTTTTTACGGAGATTAAAGGTTTTAAAGGTGATGATGCAGTATTTTCGTCCATCGGGAGCATCTCACCTTTGCAGCCCTCCGCTAGAAATTGGAGTTTTGAGGCAGGAGGCAGAAGGAAAGAGGCAGAAGGAAAGAGGCAGAAGGAAGGAGCCAGAAGGAAGGAGCCAGAAGAAGTATTTTTACAAATATGAGATGCTCCCCGTCCATCAAACCCGGTTTCTACGTAATTTCCGCATGGCTTATTCTCCGACGATCGCATTTACCGATAATCCCACATCTGGAAACCCTCGCGGGTTAACTCGGACGGCCCGCCAGCGTCAACTTTCAAGCGCCGTTCCCATCAGGAGGGCTCGAAATACAATACAAAAAGTTACAGGCCTTGCCAAATATTAATTTCAGGATATACTACTGTAAATCGGTCAGATATATGGAGTTAATACCGTCAACTCCTAAAATAGGTACACAAAGTCATGAGCATTACAATTGAGAACGTATCGAAACACTTCGGCTCCTTCCACGCCATTGACAACGTGAATTTGGAAATTAAAAGGGGCTCTTTAGTGGCGCTGTTGGGGCCTTCCGGTTCCGGGAAATCGACTCTGCTGAGGATGATCGCGGGGCTAGAACCGCCGGACAGCGGTCAGATTTACCTGACCGGTGAAAATGCTACTCATCAGTCGGTGCAGGAACGGCATATAGGTTTTGTGTTTCAGCACTACGCTTTGTTCAAACACATGAGTATTCGGAAAAATATTGCTTTTGCGATGGAAATTCGCAAAGTTCCTAAAGACTCTATTCGCAGGCGGGTTGATGAACTTTTGGATTTAGTGCAGTTGACAGGTTTGGGCGATCGCTATCCTTCGCAACTTTCCGGCGGCCAGCGGCAGCGGGTTGCTTTGGCCAGAGCTCTAGCAGTTCAACCAAAAGTGCTGCTGCTAGACGAACCTTTTGGAGCATTAGATGCTAAAGTCCGCAAAGAATTGCGATCGTGGCTGCACAACCTTCACAAAGAAGTTAACATCACCACAGTTTTTGTGACTCACGACCAAGAAGAAGCTATGGAAGTAGCCGATGAAATTGTGGTAATGAACAAAGGTAGAGTCGAACAAGTTGGCACTCCTGCTGAAATTTACGACAAACCGGCATCAGCTTTTGTGATGAGTTTTATTGGGCCGGTCAATGTGCTCTCAAATGCTGCAGGTTTGTTCGCCAGTAACGGCACAACGGCTCGCAATAATGGAGCCGCTCATTCGGACGTAGTGTTTTTGCGCCCCCACGACGTGGAAATTAAAACTAAGCCGGAGTCTGGTTTTTCATTAGCAAAAGTCAGTCGCATCATTCATTTAGGGCGGGAAATACAAACCGAGTTAGTGTTAGAATCCGAGCAGGTAGTAACAGCTTACGTGAGTCGCGAGCGCTTCGATTCTCTACAGTTAAAGCGAGATCAGCAGGTTTACGTCAAGCCCAAACACGCAATGACTTTCCCTGCTTATTCAATTTAAATCAGCGGCTGCATCTTACGCAAAATACTATCGGGGAGCTTCTACAAAACACTGCTGCCACATCGTTACCAGGCTCGTGCCTGGTAATGCTGTCTCGTGGCTCTCCATCGGAGGCAGAGCCTCCTGAAATTCATTCCCAGGCAGAGCCTGGGAACGAGAAAAAGCTTCCCCCTGAAATTTTGAGTGGGAACGATAAAAAAAGGTCAGCGAAGAATATGAATGCTAACAAATTGTTGAATTTAGCAACTAGCACTTTACTTAGTTATCGCCGTTACATCCAGGCAGGATTAACACTTTGTGCAGGATTAGGGCTGTCTGCGATCGCTTCTTCAGTCGCGTACAATTGGGAATATAAATCCATGCAAGCCGAACTGCAAGACCGCCTGGACAAAATAGCTACAGACATTCAGAAAGATGTTAGCGGTAATTTAGAAATCATTCGGGCTGCGGGAGCATTTTACAGCGTATTTGACGGCGTTAAAAAACCCGAAATGAAGACATTTGTTGGTTCTGCCCTCTACCGCCATCCGAGCCTGAAGGCGATCGCTTGGCTGCCCCGTTTTTCAGGCTCTCCGCAATTTATGACAGAGGAAATAGCTTTAAGCTTAGATTTAACTGCCAATCGGCTAGCGTTAGAAAACGCCACAAAAAGACAAGAAATTATCGCGACCGATCGCCAAAAATTGCCATCACAAAATCCCCCCAGCGTCTTCGTCTTCCTGCCAATTTTTAGTCAAAATTCTCCAGGCGATCCCGCAGCCTGGTCGCAAAATTTAGCTGCTACAGAACCCAAAGATTTGAAAGGTTTTGCTTTCGGAATTTTGCTCATTGATGCTATTGTTAAATCCGCTTTGCAGGAAAATCAACTCAACTTTGTCAACGTATATCTTCAAGATGCTATGGCTCCTGAATCAGAAAGATTTCTTGCCTTTTACGAAGCGAAGACAAAAAGGATAATTACCGACGAAAATATCAAAAATCAACTCCAGCTTGGAGAAAGAGCTTACTGCCCAGACGGCAGCAGTTGCACCCGCATTATCAATATTGAAAATCGCAGGTGGTTGCTGCAACTACGGCTAACGCCAGAGTACATTAATCCTCTAAATTTTTGGCGTTCTTTGACTGTTTTAATTTTTGGGATAGTCTTGACTTTGGCGGCGACAATTTATCTAATGTGCTTGTTAGATTATACCGAAAAAATTGAAAAAGTAGCCGGAGAACGCACGGCTAAATCTCAAGAGCTAGAGCAAACTTTGCAAGAGTTGCAGCAAACTCAAGCTCAACTGATTCAGCAGGAAAAAATGTCTAGTTTGGGTTTATTAGTTGCTGGTGTAGCCCACGAAGTTAACAATCCTATTAATTTTATTTACGGCAATATCCACCACGCCCGCGAATATACTAGGGATTTGTTGGAGTTAATAGAACTCTACCAAAAACACTATTTATACCCTCCCTCGGAAATTTCACAGCATTTACGAAATATTGAGTTTGACTTTCTGTGCGATGATTTGCCGGAAGTGCTGTCCTCGATGAAAATAGGAGCTGAGCGCATTGTTCAAATCGTCCAATCTTTGCGGAATTTCTCTCGCTTAGACGAAAGCGAAATGAAACCTGTCAACATCCATGAAGGCATTGACAGCACTCTGCTAATTCTGCAAAGTCGCCTGAAAGCTACAGCCGATCGCCCGCCGATCGAGATTGTTAAAAACTACAGCAATTTACCTTTAGTAGAGTGCTATGCCGGACAATTAAATCAGGTGTTTATGAATATTCTGGCTAATGCGATCGACGCCCTGGAGAGTTACAACCTCGATCGCGGGCCCAAAGCAGCGAAAGCTAATCCGATCGCGATCGCCATAACCACAGAATATTCAAGTCCCGATAAAATAATTGTGCGGATATCTGACAACGGCCCCGGTATGGCAGAAAATGTCAAAAAACGGCTGTTTGACCCGTTCTTTACGACTAAACCTGTGGGAAAAGGGACAGGATTGGGACTGTCAATCAGCTATAAAATTGTCGTAGAAAAGCACAAGGGTATGCTGCGCTGCGATTCGACACCGGGATTGGGGACGGAATTCTCGATCGAGATTCCGCTGCGGCAAGAAGTCAGACAAGCTGTACCGTTTGTTTCGCGGAAAATATCCGAGGCAGCTTAGAAAGGGCTGGGGAAAGAAAAATTTTTTTCTCATTAACTACTGTAATTCGGTCGGATTATAGTATTATAAGTAAGAATGCCACAACCAATACTGCTTTATGCAGCTTAAACCGTCGGCACTGCCGATACTGTATAACCGAAACACGGCGGGACTAAATATGTTCAGTGACTTGCAAATTATTTACGAACGTGACCCCGCGGCGCGCAACTGGCTGGAAGTATTATTTTGCTATCCCGGACTGCAAGCACTTTTTTTGCACCGGATAGCACACTGGCTTTATTCCGCTGGCCTGCCGTTTGTACCGCGCTTGATTTCCCAACTGAGTCGCTTTTTAACAGGTATTGAGATCCACCCAGGAGCGACAATTGGTAGGGGGGTGTTTATCGACCACGGCATGGGGGTGGTAATTGGCGAAACTGCGATCGTTGGAGATTATGCTGTAATTTATCAAGGAGCGACCATTGGCGGCACGGGTAAAGAAATAGGAAAACGGCATCCGACGCTGGGAGAAAATGTAATCGTGGGAGCCGGTGCTAAAGTTTTAGGCAATATTCAAATTGGCAATAATGTTCGGATTGGTGCGGGTTCGGTAGTGCTGCGGGATGTCCCTAGCGATTGCACAGTTGTGGGAATTCCCGGCCGCATCATCTCTCGGAAAAAGCAGGTGGAAGATGCTCAAAATTCTCAAGGTCTACCGGATTTGGAAGCTCAAGCGATTCGAGCTTTGTTCGATAGAATTAAGGATTTAGAAGAGCAAGTTAATTTCTTAAAATCTCAATTATCTCCGATCAAAACACATCAATCAGAGCAAGCAGAGGTCGAAAAACATGAATTATTTCAGTCTTCGGATTTATTCATTACACAGTTTTTAGACGGTGCAGGAATCTAGTAAAGCTTTAATTTATCTAGAGTTTTGCCAGCCACACTATCCTGCTGCCATTGGACAAGCTAACTTTTATTCTTTCAGTAACTGGCTATGACTATTGCTTCTCTTTCCACTAAAACTTTTGATGAAACGAGCCGCCATATATTTCCTCGCCGCTCGCACTTGCCCAACAGAAGCAATGCTCTGTGGCGGATTGAAACTGGAGTAGTGCGAACTGTAACGTGGCTTGAAGATGGCACAATTATTACCTTGGGATTGTGGGGGCCTGGTGATACGATCGGCAAACCAATCTCAAAATGCGATCCTTTTCAAATTGAATGCCTTACTAAAGTCGAGGCAATTTTACTATCGGGCGATCGCTGGCTAAATAGAGATATTTTGCTCAGTCACATTCAGCAGGCTGAAGACTTTATGGTAATGCGAGGTTACAAAAGAGTTGATTTTATGCTCTATCAACTATTAACTTGGCTGGCTAAGAGGTTTGGTTCTGAGGTAGAGCAAGGACATCTAATCGATATGATTTTAACGCATCAGGACATTGCAGAAATCATCGGTACAAGTCGCGTAACTGTCACTCGCACCCTCGGTCATTTTGAGCAGCAAGGCTTGATCGATCGTCTGCCACTCCACCGGATTATTCTGCAACCTTCTGAGGTGTGGCACTACGAAATCTAAGGGTAGAATCAATGTCTCGCACGCGCGTGCGAAGCTATCCCGGAGGGAATCGCCCCAAAAATTCTGTATCCTTCGCTACTAAAAAAAACTATTGACTTTCTGAGACTGTCTGTGCAACAATCAACAGCTATACCTATAATATACGGTAACTCGATCAAGTTTACGATGATTACTATAGAGAGCGATCGGCTCTCTAGCAGCGAGGAGCTTTTTGTGCTTTTCGACAGAGACAATGCAAGAGGAAAGAAAATGAAAACTAAATGGCTGAAAGCTCGATTCAAAAGAAACAAAATAGGGGCATTAATTGCCGTCCTAGCGGTGCTGGCGATCGCAATTCCTCTGTTCCCATTTTTCCCAACCCAAGCAGCGGAATCAAAAACTAAAATTCAATTCGTTTCCCCCGCGTGGGTTGCCCAAAACGCCAGCGACAAAAACCTGCGAATTCTCGATGTCCGCACCAATCCAATGGACTACTTTATCGGGCATCTTCCCAACGCAGTCAACATCGCCGACAACACCTTGCGCGGGCCGGACAGCGGTTTGCCAGTACAGTATCTAACGCCGGATAAACTGGGGCAATTACTATCGCGGGCAGGAGTAACAGACAACAGCCGCGTCGCAGTTTATTCCGACGGCAGAGACATTCTCGGCGCGACAATGGTTGCTTACGTATTGGAGCGATTGGGACACTCGGACATAGCAGTTATCGACGGAGGTTATGCGGGTTACAAAGCAGCTCAAACTGTGACGAAAGAGTTTCCCAAATACGCGGCAGGTACACTGACTGTGCGAGACAACAAATCAATTCGTGTCACCCTGGATGAAGTCAAAAATTTAATTGGCAAAGCAGGCGTCACATTCATCGATCCCAGACCGGAAAAACTATTTCAAGGGGAAGAAAAAATCTGGACGCGCAACGGACACATTCCCGGCGCTCGCAACATTCCCTGGCCGACTTTTACCGATGCTGAAAACCCGCACAAGTTGAAGTCTCTCGACGAAATCAAGCAGATTTTGGCAGCTAAAAAGATCGATCGCAACAGCGACATCATCGTTACTTGCAGTACGGGGCGGGAAGCAACGCTGCAATATGTAGTTTTGAAACACTTGCTGAACTATCCGAAAGTCAGAATCTACGAAGGTTCTTGGACTGAATACAGTCAGACTAATTTACCTGTAGAAACTGGTCCGGAACAAGCAGTGTAGAAAACAAATCTGTAGTTAACAGCAATTTTGGCTAAAAATTGACCGAAGAGGTAGAATGAAAACAGTAATTATCTCGATATCAATGCTCGGAATAATCAGCTCGATTGGCTTTGGTTTATCAACAATAGCTGAGCACCGACAAGCAGATAATTCCGTTGCTTGCACTCCTAGCGAACAACCCGAGGAAAAATCGGAGACTTCCCCGCGAAAAACTTAGCGCTAAAATGGAGGCTCTGCCTCGCTTTACAGTTGTTTCTGGAGTCAAGTATTTTATTGTGAATAACACCGCAGAAATTGCTTTTTCACCGCTGACAAAAACTTCGCCGCCCCGATCGCAGCGTCCGATTTTAGCTCTGATACTGACGCTATTTGCTGCTGGTGCGGCCGGTTTGAGCGCCTACGGCTGGCGGCAGAGCGTTTTATTTCTGATTGGAGGCTTGCTGGGCGCGAGTTTGTATCATGCAAGTTTTGGCTTTGCTTCTGCTTACCGCAAATTATTTGCCGATCGCGATATTACAGGTGTTTTAGCGCACTTGTTGATGTTAGGAATTGCTACTGTACTTTTTGCTCCCGTACTTGCATCAGGAGAGGCATTCGGACACAAAATAGCCGGGGCTGTTGCGCCTGTGGGCTGGCAAAATGCGATCGGCGCTTTTATATTCGGAATTGGAATGCAATTGGGCAGCGGCTGCGCTTGTGGCACGCTTTGGACAATTGGCGGCGGCAGCGCGTCAATGCTATTAACGCTGCTGACTTTTTGCATCGGTTCTTTTGCAGGAAGTTTGACCAGACATTTGTGGCATTTGCCCTCGCTGCCACCGATATCTTTAGGAAAAACTTTGGGATGGATGCCCGCAGTCATCTTGCAGCTAAGCGTATTTCTGTTAATTGCGATCGCCCTCTGGCAGTGGAATCGCACCAACGGCAAGCAACCCGTAACTGCAGATTCTCTCCTCAAAAATCCCCAATCCCACATCAAAAATCGATGGCTTTACGGCCCTTGGCCTCTGGCTGCCGGAGCTTTTGCCCTTGCCTTTCTCAACTGGGTAAAACTGTTAATTGACGGCCGGCCTTGGGGAGTGACTTGGGGGTTTACTTTGTGGGCGGCAGAACTTGCTACCGCTTTCGGTTGGAATCCCACAACTAACCCGTTTTGGAATACTCCAGACAAATTGGAATCCCTGCAAAAAGGCATCTTTGCTGATGTTACTTCCGTGATGAATTTTGGCATTGTTTTGGGTGCAATTTTAGCAGCGGCCTTGGCTGGCAAGTTCGCCGTCAAAACAAACCTGTCGTTACCCAAAGTTGCAGCCGTTTTGAGCGGCGGTTTCCTGATGGGTTACGGAGCGTTGCTGGCTTTTGGCTGCAATGTCGGCGCTTTTTTTAGCGGTATTGCTTCTACCAGTTTGCACGGTTGGCTGTGGATTGCGACTGCTTTGTTGGGCAGCGTTGCGGGAATTAAATTGCGATCGCTCTTGCGACTTGAGAATTAATTTCCAACATGAATAGGCGATCGCCCTGCGGGTAGGGACAAAGGCTTTGCCTTTGTCCCTACAGAGGTCGCGTTTGGGAGCATCTCATATTTGCAAAAACACTTCTTTCTTCTTCCTTCTGACTCTTTTCTCCTGGCTCCTGACTCCTGACTCCTAATTCCAATTTCGAGCTTTGCTGCTTTCATTGAGATGCTCCGTCGCGTTTTCCCGCCAAGCGCGCCTAAAACAACAAACTACTGTCTACATATAGACATTAAGTATTTAATAGTATAATGTATTAGATTAAGTAGAGAGATGTGGCGATCGCACTCAAAGATCGATCGCCAAACTGCTAGCAAAACAGTCTCTCACTCTTGCCACTGTTGCCATTCATAAGAATTGCCACATCAGCGAAATCTTATAGATTATCCGGGCAAATCTCATCAGGCTGCATTTGCCCGATATCAAGCGCATTAAACTTAATTATGCGCTCAATCTATCTGAGAAAAACAAGAGGAACTAAGAAGCATCAATGCGGAATCATCATCTCGCAGATAGTGTCTTGCAGCCATTTAAGAAAAAAACTGGTTTGCCAGTATTTTCTCTTAAATCAGCCGCTCTGTTAAAATCGTCCCTGTTCAAAGGTGACGGTGCAATCTTCGATCAAATTCAGAATGGTCTGGGCAACAGATAATTTGTATCGAATTTGCGTTAATTAAATTAAATCATCGACTCGTCAATAAGTTCAAAAGCAAGGGCAACAATCGCACTTGTTTTTTTCTTTGTGTTGATTTCTTTCTTCTCACTGCCAACAGATGCGATATCTCGCACCTGTTGACTACCCTTAAGAAGGTGAGTATGAACTCATATGTTGCACCATTCTCAATTAGCCTTTTATGAACAGGCTTTCCGGCCTGTTCCACAACAGATAAATTTTCTTGTGGAACAGGCATCTTGCCTGTTGCTGACAATGGTGCAATATCTCAGTATCAATCAACTTAAGGATGAGACAGCATATATCCGCCTACCTACTTAGTAGTTACTTTAAGGCGGCGGTATTGCCTGTAAAATACTCGCTCCCTGCAACATTTGAGACTCTCCTGCTCTACCCGCTTCGGGGTATTCCCAAGACGGTGCAAAGGGCCGAACCAAGAAGGGGCAAGCTTTCCACCCACCCTGTACCCCCACCCCCAGCATCAGGCAGTTTCCGCCCCTGTGCCCGTGCTGCTCGTAATACCGACAGTGCCGACAGCTTAAACCTACATTTACGTTGCTCACGGGATTTCTCCAACCGTTTTTGTAATAAAGATATATTAACACCTGTAGACCTACCGGAATTGTGTACTATGATATAATGTACAATTTAAACTCGATCGCCAGTGGGGAATGTGGAACTATCTTCTAGAGTACAATATGCCCTGTTAGCGCTCTTGGAACTGGCGAGCCACCACCCGAAGGATTCGCCCCTAACAGTAAGCGAACTTACTGCTTCTCAAGAGATACCCGAACGCTATCTAGACCAAATTCTTGCCGTGCTGCGGCGTGCAAGTATTGTCCAGAGTTTGCGGGGTGCTAAAGGCGGTTATTTGCTGGCGAAAGAGCCTTGGCAGATTACCTTGCTAGAGGTGTTTTCGACACTCGAAGGATCCGGCAGTGGCCCGACCCAAAAAGTTTCGGAATCTGTAACAATAGAAAAAACTGCGGTGCTAGAAATCTGGCAGGAAGCTCAACAGGCATCTTGGGCTGTTTTGGGCAAATACACATTACAAGATTTGTGCGAACAGCGGGATGTTCGCAAACAAGCACATCCCATGTACTACATTTAAAGGGAGAGAAATTAAGCCATGAGAATTGCTAAGGATGTTACAGGAATAATTGGTAGAACTCCATTAGTTCAGCTCAATAAAATTCCCCAAGCCGAAGGAGTAGTTGCTCGAATTGTGGCAAAATTGGAAGGGATGAATCCGGCTGCTTCGGTGAAAGATCGGATTGCGGCAAGCATGATTCAGGCGGCAGAAGATGCGGGGTTAATTCAACCGGGAAAAACTATTTTAGTTGAACCGACTTCAGGCAATACTGGAATTGCTTTGGCAATGATTGCGGCGGCGAAAGGCTACAGTCTGATTTTAACGATGCCGGATACGATGAGCACGGAACGCCGATCGATGCTGAAAGCTTACGGAGCTCAGTTGGAATTAACTCCGGGACATGAAGGGATGTTAAGCGCGATCGCCCGTGCGGAAGAAATTGTAGAAGAAACGCCCGATGCTTTCATGCTGCAACAGTTTCGCAACCCCGCTAATCCAAAAATTCACCGTGAAACAACGGCCGAGGAAATTTGGGAAGATACAGAGGGTAAAGTAGATTTTTTAGTTGCTGGAGTTGGCACCGGCGGTACGATTACTGGAGTTGCTGAAGTAATTAAACCGCGAAAGTCTAGTTTTAGGGTAATTGCAGTTGAACCAGCCAGCAGCCCTGTACTTTCTGGAGGCAAATCAGGTGCTCACAAAATTCAAGGGATTGGTGCAGGATTCATCCCGGAAGTTTTGAAACCAGAGTTAATTGATGAAACGATCGCAGTTAGCGACGCAGATGCGATCGCCTACAGTCGTCGGCTGGCCAGAGAAGAAGGATTGTTGTCAGGAATTTCTGCCGGCGCCGCTTTGTATGCCGCAATTCAAGTCGGCAAGCGTCCCGAAAATGCTGGAAAATTGATAGTTTTTGTCCAGCCTTCTTATGGCGAACGCTACCTCAGTACAGCGCTGTTCAAAGATTTAGAATTGCCGACCGTCAGCGAACTCGAAGCATTAGTCAGCAAGTATTAAATTGTAGTAGGGCATTGGTAACAACTTAACGTCAAACCGACCGTCTCTCTTGTTATATCGAAGTCTAGATCCCCCCTAACCCCCCTTAATAAGGGGG